>PLLR01000030.1 GCA_003141335.1 Methanoregula sp.
CGTTGCTGCACGCCCATGATACAGCAGATGTGGTTTGGCTGGGTGTGCCGGGTCCGGTTGTGCGGAGATGAGAGCTCGCGGAGCGGTGCAAGTACGGCGATGAGTGATTGTGCCGGAGTGATCCAACCTTGGGTTTTTCGCTCGGGTTTATGAAATATCGTTCATTTGAGTCTTATCTATAGTGTCGTTTGAAATCATCAACCGTAATTCCAGCCTGTTTGAGAATCGCGATCTGTGTGCCTTTTTTTAGTTCACGATGAAGGGGTACGGAAAAAACACGCCACTCTTTTTGCACAATGATATGTCTGGAGGTCTGCCGGCGTACGGCAAAACCCTGCTTTACAAGGAATTTTACCATATCTTCCCCGGAGACAACCGGGAGTTTATGCGACATCAGCCACTTCAACTTTGGTAATTTCCAGCCTGATAGCATGGGTCTTTTTTTGGAGTTCTTCACGCTGGACTTCTAAAACGAGTTCTATTGCTTCTTTGATATTGGCGAGCGCTTCATCCTTGTTTTCACCCTGGCTTATCGCCCCGGGAATCTCCACACACTGGACGGTGAAACCGCCCTCCTCCTGGGATTCGAGCACTACCGTATATTTCATGATAGTTACATTATGTTATGAGACTATACATTTTTTTTCTCATCAGTTTAGCGAATCAGGTAATCTTAGACACGTTTGTCTAATCTTACCCTTTTTTTACGCACCATAGGTATCGCTCGCACTCACCTATCAGAATCCAGCGTATGCGATACCAGAATCGGCAACAAAGCACCTGCACCAGCCCTTCGGGCTGCCCGTGGTTCCTCTGAGGAACCGGTGTCCTGAGCGGAGACGGTGTGCAATCAGATCTCCCTTCCGGTCGTAAATGATCCCGTACGGTTCTCTTTTTTGCTGATGGTACTCCACCAGCCTCCTCACCTCTTCCTGCACATTCTGTTTATCTTTGAAGCCGGTGAAGAGAGTGTATTGAGGGATTGTATCTTTTTTATGTCATTCAACGATGAGTTACCGCAGACTTTAAAAAAATTATTTTGAAAAATCTCCGAGCGTTTTGAGGGTATGCATCTCTTCCCCCGATGCATGCGATTCCAGAACCGGGAATGACGCACGAGACGGGTGCCATGGTGAGCCGGTGAGGCAGGGGGTATCAGGAAAAAAAGCGATCGGTTAAGGCAGCGATGGGTGCGATCGAACGGGAAGATGAATACGAAAAGAAAAAATGTGCACTCATCATACTGGCCGGACCTCTGGTGAGCCCGATTCTTTCAGCGAGCTACCTCTTGCGCTACAGGATGAAAGGAACATACGCCTCAGGCATTGACTGGATTGAATATGTGCCTGTTAACCGCACTATCCCACTACCATTAATGATTTTATAAAAAGAGTGAATAATCACAAAAGGCCGTATTTTTTATGCGCCTGTTCGATTGTCATCACACCAGTGATATACACTATTTTTTTATCCTTACTGATGCGGTAAAATACCGTATAACTGTGACCGATGTGTAAACGGTAAACCTTTTATCCTTTTCCGGGATCCAACAGTTCCTTATCGCCCCTCTTGCCAGGGTAGGGATCGTTTTTCAGCGTTTTGATTTTCCCATCGATAATTTCCTGGCTCTTGTCGGGTAATTGTCTGATGAATGCAAGTGCATCCACATCAATCTTTAATGCAAATGTCAAATCTTATACTCCACGAATCTATCCCTTTGACAGATCCGATCGGTGTCCTCTGCAAGCCGGTTCAGCTTCTCTTTTTTTACCATCTCTCTGATGACCGCATCGAAGGTCTGCCCGGGTTTGCGTAACCCGTGGATCTCTTCCCATGTGCTCGGGCAAACAGGAATCCTTTTGGTTGCACATTCTTGGTGAGCTGACATCACACTATTGTAAGCGCTGTACATATTTACTTCTTTACAATCCTGCCCATTGGCGATATTTCTGCTGAAAAATCCATCAGCGTCGTTGCCCTTATAAGGGTTGATAAAGCATAACGGCGGGTCGCCTGAGACTAGTACCATATATGATCTGATTATCTTCCCTATTCCAAATATTGCCCGGAATACGAATCTGGGTTCATTTGAGGCATATCCACATTGTGCCGGGATTCCGCCGACCGGTCTTAATGGGGCATTTTTGTACACTTTTTTCCCGATTACCGGTTTATGGGCTTATAATCCCGAATCCTCGATTTTACCGGGAGGAAAACCGGCCTCTTTATTCCCTTTTGGATGGCGGATCGTTGTTTTTCGTGACCTGGAGTCTGTAGGATGGGAAAAAGGCCTTTTTTGACCATGCCCGGGATCCGTCCGCGAATGTTGACGGTTGCCTCACCAACATATCATTTCCGAGGCATAACCTTTGAGCAAGCCCCTGTATCAACATTTCGGGTAGCCCAAATCTCCCGAGGAACCGGTATACTGAGCGGAGACGGTGTGCATCCCGCCTGAGCGTTGCTGCACGCCCATGATACAGCAGATGAGGTTTGGCCGGGTGTGCCGGGTCCGGTGGTTGTGCCGGAGAGGGGGAGCTCGCGGAGAAATTGGGAATGACGCACGCGACGGGGAGCATGGTCACCGGTGGTTGCGGTGCAGTCAACGAGCCCCGGGTTCCTCGATCCCAAAACTCCGCATCTTTTCCGCAATAGAATTACAGGAGGTTCGCTTATAGTTCATCGCAAGCACTATCAGGGTGTACGATCACCACTCTAATAAGAAAAATATTGACCGGTCACAGGATTATTTCTCATGCACCGCATCATCACGCAGAACTTAAAAGAGATTATCAGGATATGCACTCACCGGAAGGTCCGGCGTCTCGCAGTATTCGGATCAGCGGCCGATGACCGGTTCGATCCAAAAAAAAGCGATCTTGATCTGCTTGTTGAATTTGAGAAGATGCAACCAGCGGAGCATGCAGAGCAGTTCTTCGGGCTCGCAGAGGATCTCGAACACCTGCTCAATCGTTCGGTTGATCTTGTGGAGCCAGGGCCAATCCGCAATCCGTATTTCCACAAGTCCCTTGAAGAGACGCAGGTTGTAATCTATGCTGCCGCATGAGACGAAAAAATATCTTTTCGATATTGCAGAAGCATGCGATCTCATTCACGCATTCACCAGCGGTAAGACTCTTACCGATTATCAAAAAGATCCTTAACTTCGATCCGGTGTCGAGCGCCAGTTTGAAATTGTTGGAGAAGCACCAGAACCAGGCAATCCAGAACAACCCCTCGCTTGCTGAATTGATCAGCAATTCATCGAGAATCATTTCCTTTTTGCAACCGGCTGATTCACGGTTATGCAACCATCGCAGACGAAGTCGTCTGGGGTGTGCTTGAAACCAACCTTCCCGTGCTCACCCGCGAGGTCAAGGATCTGTTGGAAAAAGACGGCGATTCGTCATAATCGCCTACGGCAGGTTGTAAAACGGCTATTGATTTGACAAAGCCTGACATTGGTGCAGTTATGAAATTGATTCCGATCTCGCCAACATCTGACTGGCCATCTGGTCAAAAACATGTCGTTGTTGTTGGAACATTCAATGATGGAGCAGGGCAGGTAATTCTGGATACCATGGTCTAATCTTACCCTTTTTTTTACGGGACATTAGAGGTAGTTTAAAGAATTCATGGATGGAATTGTTTTCATCTAGGTATTCACCCTATGGCAGCAATAAGGGCATTATCACCGCTTATCGGAACGATTCATATGATCTTGATCGCCCTGATGCCGGGAAGAGCAATCCTCGGTACGTATGCAGTCGGGATGTCATCGAGTATCCAGAATACACGAATGGTTGCAACGAGTGTTGTTCAATCGGCTCCTGATATCCTGATCACGTACCAGGGGGGTGATGCCCAGCCTGACCTGTACTCGCTCACTATTATTGCACCCAATGCGACTTCCTTTTATACGGTGAGTCCGGGGGGTGCATTATCCACCACCGGTACGCCGGTAACACCCGATATCGGTGCTGTCATGGTGTTATCCGGTGCTGCTACTACTAACCAGGATCACGTGGTAGTCGTTGGCCATTTCTCTGATGGCAGTGAACAAGTACTATCAGATGTGTTTGTATAAACCCACGGGCTCATCGCTGTTTTTTTGTGAGTAACGCATGTATTGAGTGGATTACAAAGATGGGGGCTGATGCCCCCCTACCCCCAAATACGATGAACGCCGCCGCATGATAACCAATCACAAAAACAGGTTTGCGGTATCGCATCACTACTGAAAGACCATGCGGTTTCTGGAGAAGGTGCCAGCCATTTTTCCGGACCGGAGCGTTAAACACATACCTCCATGAAACATTTTCAGCAGACTTTGATTGAAAATTTTGAGCAGAGTACGGTTGAAAAATTGCCCGGACTGTGGGCAGATGTTGAAAGATGGGGTTCCCAATGGAAATTAATAAGACTTCAGAACATGAATGAATATCTATGGCAAAGATTGTAGAGAAGCAGGGCAGTGAGAAAAAATCTTCAGTGCATCTCACTAATCTGCAGCGGGAAAACCTCAACAAAACCAAGATGGAATACCGCCCAGCACTGCAGAAGCTCAGCCGGCTTTAATCATCCAATACTGTATTCTTTTTTATCCAGGATTCAACAGATTCCATGCTATGGGTGTACGATGCTACATCCAGCATGAATATAACTACATCATCATTTGAGGCACTGATTTTGTAATGGTGTTCCCTTAAGAGGTTATCAGCGGTTACGAGCGCGGATCGCTTGTTGCCATCAATAAACGAGTGACCGGTACAGATTCCATGAAGCGCAATGGCTGCTTTCCTGTATATATTGCGTGAACGGTTCACCTGATAAACGGTGTAATCTAGTGTTGCGGGATCCCGCATGCCGTGCTCCCCGCCAAATTCTTGAATGATTTCATTATGAATCTCAATAATCTGGGAAGCACTCAACTCTTCGCTTACCATGCAGGAATATTGCCGGTTTGTTATGTTCAATTATTCGAACTGTTGTTTATGGCAAAACCCCCCCCAGCATTGACGGCAGACCGCGCCACGGGGTGCTCCTGCGGCAAAACATCCTGCATGATGGGATGGTATCAATAATATAATTTCCAAGAATTTATCGTCTTAAATGAAAAGGGACACCATATGCTGAACCTTTCCACCTATTGTAATGTATTCGCCCATTTCTCTCCGTTCATTCGCGCCCGTCACATCGCGTGAAATCTCCACCGCATGATAATCAATTGCAATAACAGGTTTGCGGTATCGCATCACGTCAGAAAGGCCATGCGATTTCGGAGGAGGTGCCGGCCATTTTTCCGGACCGGAGCGTTAAACACATGCCTCCATGAAACATTTTCAGCGGGCTTTGACTGAAAAGTTTTCATCGCGATTATGACCCCGATTGAAAAATTGATCCGGATCAGTCGAACCTTGATTGAAAATTTTCAAGCAGACTTTGGTTGAAAAAATTAACCGGAGTCTGGTTTGTTCAACGTTTTTTGCGTACACTAAATGCTCTGCACCAAATCGTGAGCACGAGTTTGCACGTGCTGTACCAGTCTTTCCCGTAATGTTTGCCAGGATATCATCAGAGAGGATCTGAAATAATTTTTTTTAATATAACACACTGTTGATTGTAAAAAAATTATAAATTAATATCCTTATTCTCTGGATTAAGGATCATTTCACAAGGATCGGGTCCTTCCTGGTGTTTGTGAGTACCTCCCGAAATATGAGCGTCACATTCGGTCATATGCGGACATTGCGTACAATCCGATAAGGTTTTGATGACCATGATCTCACTTACTTGCCAATAACACGGGCGCTGTCTATATAGCCATTTTGATAATACTCATTAATTAAAAACAGCGATTTTGTCATGTTAAATCTCCTTGAGGGGTTCATCTGATGGGTAATGGTGTTTGAAAGTTCCATCGGGGTTCCATACCGTGACGTATTCGCCTAGTTCACTGTGCTTGTCAGCGCCCGCCATTGTTCACGAAATCCCCACCGCATGATAATCAATTGCAAAAACAGGTTTGCGGTATCGCATCACTTCAGAAAGACCACGCGATGTTTGGATACGCCGCCAGCCATATTTCCAGACAAACGTATCACGAAAAGCCGGGCGTGAGAAAGGGGTCATCTTTCCTGAAATTGCTTTCAGGGCCGTGAAGATATGTCGATTGGTTCGACAGGTTGGAATACCCGGTTGGCGATGCGGAGTCCTCCAGCACATGATCCAAAATGGCCAGAGTGATCATATTTTTCATGTTGGCCATGCTTACACTATGATCATGTCCGCAGTGAAGCGAATCCCGGTGGCGGAACCCGTCTGGAAGGATCTTGCAGAGATGCGCCTTGCCGGCCAAACATATACCGATCTCCTCTCCGAAATGATTGAGGAGCGTAAAAAAGCACGTCTTGCACGGGATATGCAGCGTATTGAAGAAGAAGGTACGTTTGTCCCCTTCTCGGAGATCCGTAATTGACCTTTGCGCTGTTCATCGAACAGGAGCAGGTCGCAAAGATCAATAGTTTTGATGAGAAGAGCCGGAGAATTATCCGGGCAAAACTGGCAGCACTGGGTGAAAATCCTTATCCCGGGAAACGGGGCGATAAGGAAAAGTTCTGCCTTAAGGAGGGGTATATCCTGTACAGGTTGCATATCGGGAGAACCTGGACTGCTTTTTACCGGGTGTACGAGTCGGACAAAGTCGTAAAGATTTTAGATGTCCTCCCGATCGAGCAGGCTCATAAAAAATACGGGCATTTCAGTTCATATTCTGATTGAAATCCCCACCGCATGACAATCAATTGCAAAAACCGGTTTGCGGTATTGCATTACTTCAGACAGACTTCGCGATTTTTGGATAAACCGCCAGCCATACTTCCGTGGAAATGAACAGACCTGATGGTGCGTGACAGGACTACACGTGATGATAGTTCGTCCGGGTATCTTCGCGTAAGAAAAAAGGGTTGACCGGTTCCGGTCAGGATTTGTCTCACTCTTTGAAGATCTTCACCGGCACCGGGAAGATCTCCGGGCGCTTGTCCGTCATGATATGGGTATAGCTCATGACATCCACCAGATATTCGAGATAGCCTTTGGCAACGTTCGAGAGCCACTCATTCCTGCTACCCAGGACCAGGATATGGAACCACTGGATGAACAGGCAGATGAATGCGATTATGCCATAGACCCACAGGACGATGCCGATAAGGATCCAGTAAAAAATACGGATGAGCAGTTCAAGCCGGCTCGCATCGTGCTCGTAGGTAAAGAGCTGGTTTGGTGAACCCGGTGTTTCGGTCATTTTTATCAATTCAACGGTAGATCCTGTGTGGTAATAAAATAACTGCCCCGGGTTCCAATAATTATGGTCGATAAGGTCAGGACATGCTTTGAAAGCCGGTACACTATTTTTTAATAATAAGATGACAGATGTTATAGAACATCAGACAAATACGGGCTCGTGGTCTAGTTGGTTATGACGTCGCCTTGACATGGCGGAGGTCCTGAGTTCAAATCTCAGCGGGCCCATATTTTTTCTTTTTAGTTTTCCTTATGACGTTACCCTGGAATGTGGCCGGGAGCATTCTTTCTTTCTGGTTATCCTGAAAATTTTATAATAAATTCTATATATCCACAGGCCATTATTTCCCTGATCACGTTTGGGGATTTTCCATGGAAAAAAAGACGGACTGAAACTCACCGCGTATACCGGGGACCGTGCAATCCTGCTGGCATTTGATCTGGACGAGGAACAAATCGATCGTCTTGCAGGTTTTACCATTGCCGCCACGCCACCTGATATTGCAGGATCAATTCCGCAGACACTGTCTGCACAATTGAAATTTCTCAAAAATATTGTATACTTAAAATGCCCCAACCCCCGCTTTCATTTACTTTAAACTTTAAGTAAATAACAAAGTAAATAAACCGGACAGCCAGTCATCATGAAAAGAAAAGGAAGAGTAACAGGAGAGAAACAAAGATGCAGAATGATATCCTCTCCATCTTAAACGAATCGGATGCGCTCAATGCGAAAGTCTTCTCGCTCGTCCGGCTGAAACTGCTCGCAAGCCTTGCCGTTCTCGGACCCGATGGGGCAACCTACCGCGAACTCAGGGCGGCGCTCGACATCAATGACGGTGTGCTGTTTGCAAACCTCAATGTCTTAAAAGACATGGGCTATCTCACTTCAGAGAAGATCACCTCGGAAGGAAAAGAACTCGAACTCTATACCATCACGCCCGAAGGACAGGATGAATGGAAGAGAACAAAAACCTGGCTATGCAGGTTTCTCCATTGCGGAGCATGAATATGGAAAAACGGAAAAAAGTAATTGCCTTCTTTAAGGAACTGGGCTTTGAATTCAATATATCACGATTCGATGACCGGCTCATCGCACAAAAAGTCGTCTGCCTGCTTGAGCTCAGGGGTATTAATCTCGGGTATCCCTGCAGCATTTACGTACGTGGACCGTATTCCCCGGACCTGACGGACGACCTGTTCGAATTCACGAACGAGTTCGAGAATCTGAAAACCGATTCCCGGCTCAGCACTGCCGAGAAAGATACCGCCGGGGAGCTCGGCAGGATCTTCGGATTAAAGCCCATTCCTCTCGAAGTCGGTGCAACTTATGGGTATTATGCACTCCGGCAGAACTGCGATCCGCTCGAAGCACTCCGGCAAGTCAAGCGGCTGAAGCCATTCTATTCAGAGGCACAGATTGCCCTCGGTATCTCAAAAGCAAAAGAATTCCTCTTCCGGCCCACTCCCGGAGATCTCGAAGATCTGAAAAAGGAGACCGGCATCTGGCAGAGGGCGTCATTAAAATCATTGGAGCACTGATCGATGAAGAACGGCGATATCTGGCTTGTTGATCTCTCAGACGCTCGTCCGGTACGTTCCATAAACTTTCTCCCTGGTGAATTTTTTGTTCTATAATCCCGGTGCTTCCGCGCACCTCCGCTCATTTCCCGCAAATCCGGGCCCGTAAAACGAGAATTCCCAAAAAAATTGCCGCGCCCGATCATCCTCTCCATCGCTTCCGGACATCCGGGCCCTGTCCAGGTCCTGATTCCCTTAAAAGAACCTAAAATTCCCCTGTCTGACAAACCGGCTACATTAATCTTATAAGCTGAATTGTCATTGTATGAATTAGAACAATGACACAAGATTACTGCACAAAAACATCGAGGGAGATCCGGAATCTCGGGTATGCACCAAAGCCTGCACTCCGGTTTGCCCGGTTCTTCTTATTTATTCAGGTATCCGTGTGCGGGCTGATGGGAATTTATTACCTCCTGTCACAGGTAGAGAATAATTGGATTGCCGGTTCCGGGAAATGGTTTTCGGGCGCCCGGACCGGGATTGTTTCACCCGACTTTTTTGGTTTACGGTAACCGCCGGTTTTTTGGGTATGATGGGCATCATGGAATTGTCTCCGTAGGTTACCCTATCCATAAAAAAATGGTCCCGTAGCCTCCGATAGTTCCAGCTCTGTACATCATCATACCCGAACCGGTTGTAGTTGTCTTAAAAAACCTGAGCGTATGCTCTCGAATTACCGGTACAGCCGGCATATTCACCATTTCAGACGTGATTACCCATGACAGATGCGAACAAGGAAAACACACCATCACCGGGATCCCACGAGATCCCTAGGCGGAGAAGCGAAGGCAGTGCCGGGTTTTCCCGCGAGGTGACCAAACCGGATGCAAAGGCGTCCTGTGCGGTTGGAGCCGGACAGGAGAGCACCAATGACGGAACAGTCCGGGAAGAGCAGAAGACCTCCCGTCCGGCACCGCGACTGGTGGAGCGGAAGACAGAACTCCGTGGGCTGGACATCGCGCCTTCGCGTGAAAAAAAGAGCACGCTCCGGAGACGGACAGAACAGGACCTTAACGGTTCCGATCCTGAAGTGCCCTATACTAGGTTCGAAGCAGCGGCACGGGACCTGGTCTGTTCGCTGATGGAACGACAGGACCGGATGAACGAGGAGATCTTTAAAAAACTCAACGATCTCGGGTACCGGCAGGATGATCTTGAAGCGGTGGTTGAGGACCTCAGGCAGGGGAAGCGGTCCGGATGACAAGACCTAAAGAATATGACCTTATGGTTCCGCTCCACCTTATACCGATCACCATCGCACAGCGGATCAGGGAGCGGGGCGGGAACTTATACCGCATCTCCATTGTACGGACACACCAGCACCACTACACGATCAAATGCAAGTGCCGGGCAAAGATTGCCATGGAACCCTTAGAGCACCTTCCGGATCGTTCTGTGATTCCCGGACAGGAACCACTATCCGGACCTTTCGATGGGAATGGGGACGATGCCTGACCACGGGTCCCCCCTGCCGGCAGGCGGTATCGCATCCGTACTGGATGTCCTTTTTGACCCGGGCCGGGTGATCGAGGTCCGGGCCCTGGCTGACACTTGTACGCACAGCGGATACTTCACCGATAGTACCGCGCTCGCCCGGTGTGCAGAGGCACTCGATACCGATCCGGCGGTGCACGGGATCTATGTTACCCTCAATGAGGTGAACCCTGCCCTGCTTGCACGGCGTGCAAACCGGATCAAGATGCATCTCTCCCGGTCGGATGCGACAACCGGTGATGCGGATATTACCCGGCGCCGCTGGCTCCCCATCGATATCGACCCGGTGCGTCCGGGCGGGGTTTCGAGTACGGATATCGAACACGACCGTGCTTTTGGTAAAGCTGAGGAGATTGCAGGATGGCTTGCAGGTCTTGGTTTTCCGGGACCGGTCCGTGGCGACTCCGGCAATGGTGCCCACCTGCTCTACCGGATCGACCTGCCCAACGATGAACCTTCAAAAAACCTAGTGAAGCAGTGCCTTGTCACGCTCGATCTCCTTTTTTCAGACCCGCTGGTATCCGTCGATGCAGCGAACTACAATGCAGGACGGATCTGGAAACTCTACGGGACGATGGCCCGCAAAGGGGACCATACAGCCGAACGTCCGCACCGGAGGAGCCGGATTCTTTCACTCCCGGATTCGCTCCATGGTGTGACGGCAGAGCAATTGCATAATCTTGCTTCACAGCTGCCAACTGGAGACCAGGTTCAGGCGGACAGTCCAGTGGAAATGAAGGGGTATAAAAATATTCTGGATTTGCCGGATTGGCTGAACGGACATGGAATTGTTGTAAAATCCGAAAAATCCTACCAGGATGGCAGAATTTATCTCCTCGATACGTGCCCCTTTTCACCGGCACACAAGAACGGTGCGTACGCGATCCGGTTTGCAAACGGTGCGGTCTTTGCCGGCTGCCATCATGCATCCTGCGGTGGCGGGAAGCAGCGGTGGAAGGAACTGCGGGAGCGGTACGAGACACAGGAGGAACGGCAGAAACGGCAGGAGCAGCGGATCAACGCGGGGAAAAAGGAACGGGCGAAGGCAAAGACGACAGCGGACAGTATGCTTCCTGCACCGGAGAGCAGTACCGGACAACCCCTCGCCTTTGCCCTGACTGATGCGGGAAATGCCGAACGGCTCATCGCGATGTACGGTGAAGGTGTCCGCTACTGTGCGACATTCAATGCATGGTATCTCTGGAACGGTACGGTCTGGGAACGGGATGACAACGGCAGGATGCTGCTGATCGCCACCGATGTTGCACGTTCCATACACCATGAAGCAGCGGCAGCAGAGACCGCTGACCAGTCCCGGGCGCTCTCGCGCTTTGCACTGGGTTCCGAGAGCCTGCACGCGAGAAAAGCGATGATCGATTCCGCAGCCCCGCACATCCCGGTACTCCCGGAAGTATTCGATGCGCCGGTCAACCTCCTCAACTGCCGGAACGGGACGCTCGAACTCGATACCATGACGTTCCGGGAACACCGCCCCGAAGACCTGCTGACAAAAACGGCAGCGGTCGCGTATGATCCGGAGGCAGCCTGCCCGCAGTGGCTCGCCCACCTCAACCTCATCTTTGCCGGGGATGCCGATTATCTCTCGGGATTCCAGTCCATGTGCGGGTACTCCCTGCTGGGCACCAACCCCCAGCAGGTGATGTTCATCCTCTACGGGAAGGGCAGGAATGGGAAGTCAAAGACGATCGAAGTGCTCGCCCGTATCCTTGACAACTATGCGGTCAACATTGCAGCCGAGTCCCTGGTGGCAAAACGGTTTGAGAACGCCCGTTCGGACCTGGCACGGCTCGCGGGCGCCCGGCTGGCAACGGCGGCAGAAGGGACGGAAGGTGCCCGGATGGACGAGTCGATTATCAAGCAGATCACCGGCGAGTACGCGATTACCGTGCGGAAACTCTACGAGAACGAGTTTGAGTTTACTCCCATGGCAAAGATCTGGCTGACCACGAACCACGAGCCGGTGATCCGGGGGACGGATGACGGCATCTGGCGGCGGATCTGGATGGTGCCGTTCGCCGTGCAGATCCCGGAGGACAAGTGCGATCCCGATATCGCGGCAAAACTCCTCACGGAGTCGGGCGGGATCCTGAACTGGTGCCTCTCGGGGCTGAAGCGGTTTTACGAGAACGGGGGGAGGCTGGTGCAGCCCCGCAAAGTATCGGTTGCAACCGGGAATTTACGGACGGTGAGCGATACGGTGGGGTTGTTTTTGGCGACGGAGTTTGTTACAGAACCCGGGTCCCGGGTTTCACGCATGGCGATGAATGAAGTGTTTGATAAATGGTGTGAAGAAGAAGGATACCGGCAGCACATCTCCAAGAAGAGACTCTTTGCAGCACTGCGGGATATGGGTGTAATAGATGGAGGAAAATCCGGGCTCGAACGGTACTGGTCCGGTCTCCGGTTCAAGAATGAGCAGGAGCGGATTGCAGCGGAGCGGGCCCTGTCAGGGCAGGTCACGCTGGAAGGATTATGAATATTTTTAGATGATGCAATACATACCGGGCACCATGGACACCATTTATGGTTTTTCCGGAAAGTCCTACGAGAAAATTGTACAGAAAAAAGATCCCGGAAATCGTGAAAATGGTGTCCATGGTGCCCGGGACTCAAAGGACAAGGAGTGAAGGGTATGGAGGGAAGCGTTTAATTGAGATATTTAAGAAATCGATTGATTTATTTTTTAGAGCGATTGATTTAATTATTAAATCAAATGATATATCTTTTATATCAATTGTACCAACTAGTATCTATGCTTGAGAAGCTGTTTGGATCAAAAGCAAGAGTCTCATTATTAACATTATTTTGTTTGAATCCAGGAAAACAATTCTATGTTCGTGAAATAGAACGTAAGACCAATCTTAGCTACATATCTGTCAGTAATGAATTAAAAAACTTACAGGAATTCGGATTATTAAAAAGTAAATTTAATGGAAATCAAAAAAATTTCTGGATTGATGAACAGTTTATTCTCTATGAGGATTTACAAAAAATAATTCTCAAAACAGAAGGAATAACAAAAACGATAATGGATAAATTTTCGCTGTTAAAAAATATTGACTTCCTGTTTATATACGGATCGTTTGCATCCGGGAAAGCTGACGTTCAAAGTGATTTGGATTTATTTATCGTCGGTAATGTAAGTTATGATGATGTAATCGATATAATTGTAAAAAATGAAAAGGAAATGGGGCGTCTCATAAACTTTACCATATATAAGGAGGAAGATCTCATGTCCCGCATCAAAAATCAGGATTCATTTATTATGAACGTAGTAAACGAACCAAAAATCATGATAATAGGAAATGAAAATGAGTTTAAAACGCTTGGAACTCGAAGGACGGATAAAGAAGATCAGTCTCAAGCCTCATTACGTTACTGATCAATTCGCTATGGCAGACCATTATTTAGCAGCAGCTCAACGAAATCTCGATGTTGATCCGGATTTAGCGTACGGTCGCTCATATGCTGCCATGTTAGCTGCCGGAAGAGCGCTTATGGGAATAACGGGCTATATACCGGATGGCCATGAAAAATACTATTCCGTTGAATTATTTTTACAGCAGTTCTTAGAGAGTAAAATCACCCGGCAATTTGGCATTATGCGACAAAAACGTCATACACTGGAGTATGATCAAATCGGGATTATTTCACCTGATGACGCAACGAATGCAATAACAACGGCAGAAACTTTTATTCAACTCATAAGGGAAAAAATAGCACACAATAACCCTGGTCCGGGTTAAAAATTATTACCTCTTTTACGCCTTGCAGCGCTCAAAATTCATAAAGGACTGCCCTGAATGAAGAGCACGTGTATCCCGGTTCAAATCCTTTGTTGGAGAACTGCGGGCTGAAGCGGTTTTATGAGGACGGGGGAAGGCTGGTGCAGCCCCCCGCAAAGTGTCGGTTGCTACCGGGAAAACCTCCGGACGGTGAGCGATACGGTGGGGTTGTTCTTATTGAGCGAGTGTGTTTTCGAACCGGGGGCTGGATCTCCCGGATGGCGCTCAACGAGACATTCCAGAGGTGGTGTGAAGAAGAAGGAGTGAGGCAGATATCACCCAGGAAATTCTGCACGGCATTATGGGAACGGGGAGTAGTTGATGGCGGGAAAGTGGGCGTCGATCGGATCTGGTCCGGGATCAGGCCGAAAAATGAGAACGAGAGGATTGTGTTTGAACAGCGGCGGTCAGGACAGGAAACGCTCTCCGGATTATGAGGGAAGTGACAAACAGGATTTTTTCCTAAGGCACGATATCCACGAAAACACCATTTTCCGGGATCTCTTACGAGAAATCTGTACAGGAAAAAGATCCCGGAAATCGTGAAAATGGTGGATATGGTACCTTAGAGTGTGGGGGGGTAAAATGCTGGGGTAAGAATTTCATGGGCGATATGCTCGTCCACGTAATCCTCGCCGCAGTTGGTGCAGATCTAAAGCCGGGACATCTTTTACGACAAGGGTCATTCCGTCGCGATCAAAGGTGACGGTTGCTGTACCTTCTTTGGTATTCCCGTGTTTGCAGATGACGCACTTCATTTCATTCAAAAAAAATTATCCATTTAGTGATACTTCACCAGCAGGAAGCGGTCGCATGCACAGTTTTTTCTGGTGAGCGCTTTGCATAACCCCGTCAATTTTCCGGGAGATCTCGGCAGTGTAATATGCTTCCCCGCACTGCTCGCAGATATAAGCCGGTACATCCTTGATCACAATGACTTCTCCGGCAGCATGTGCCAGAAATTCCGTCTTTCCATCGCGGAGTTTTCCTTTACAGAAGCTGCAACGATCCGGAATCATGGTTCATTCCTCCTTCTACGGTACTCAATCCATTTGTCTTCTTCCGGAATATAAACTGTGATGACCCGGATATGATCCCTGCATAATGCGATGACTGTGTGGTATGCAACTGCATCGATAAAACCCATGATAAGAACCGATGGACACGGCTCATCATTGGGATACTCTTCAATTATCTCACCTGATGAGATTATGGTGATCAGGTCATCGGTCGAGATGTTGCGCTCGAACATCCTGACCCGGGCGTGATGGGAGACGAGGATCTCCCCGGATTCGATGAGTTCAGCTATCCTATTGCTCTGTTTCATTTCGTACTCCCTTCAACAATCGCAATTTCCTCCGCCGTCAACCCCGTATAGCTCATATACCAACGTATCTCTTGAAATATCCGTCGCCTCAATATGCCGGGACAGCATGGTCCTCTCCTGTTCTGGCCTCGCATCCTGCAATTTCTTGTTCAGGTCCTTTCAGCAACACCTGAGTCCCCCTTCTCACAACTCTATATTCAGCCCGGGAACCCAACGTCAGGAGCCAAAAAACCAACATCAGATTTCGGGCAGAATGGCAAAGACCAGGAACGCGGTTCTTCGAAGTGCACGTGCAACGCAGAGATGAAACACACCTAAAAATGCACAACCGGATGATGACGATATCAGACCTCGCTTCCGGTATTAAATGATCCCGTGCGGTTGTCTTTCTGCTGATGGTACTCCACCAGATTCCTCACCTCGTCCTGCACCTTCTGTTTATCCTGGAATCCGGTGAAGAGGATCCGGACATTATCAATGTCGTCTTTTAAGTATGCTGCTTCAGGATAGAGAATGAGCACGATCTGTCCATCCGGTCCGAAATGAAGTTCCTCACTCTCCCCTTTCATGTATCGTTCCCGCTGCTCCTTTGTCGGGGCTGCATACTTGTTCTCGAACCTGAAGACGCCCATATCTCACCCTCGCGGTTTCCCGGAATATATCAGTGTTTCTCCCGCGTCTTCTGGTATTCAATGATGGCAGCGATCTCATCATTTAATGGCGGGATCTTATGGACTGCGATGTCCCAGAGGATTTCCAGGTCAATGCCGAAGTATCCGTGAATAAGGGTATCGCGGAACCCCGCAACAGCTTTCCAGTCTGTGTTGGGAAAACAGTGTTTCAGATCCTCATTGATGTTTTTTACTGCTTCACCAATAATTTCGAAATTCCGTACGACAGCATCGATCCGCATCTTGTCATGTGAGAATTCTTCAAAGTTCATTTCCCCAATATATGACCGGATACTCTCGATCGATTCGGTAATATCGTTGAGAAAGAGCAGTTGGGATCTACGCATAGATCACGTCCCGCAGGATGGGTTCGCGGA
Organism: Methanoregula sp.; assembly: GCA_003141335.1. Lineage (GTDB taxonomy): Archaea > Halobacteriota > Methanomicrobia > Methanomicrobiales > Methanospirillaceae > Methanoregula. The sequence goes on from PLLR01000030.1 coordinate 16,562, forward strand.
TCAGGGGTTTGAGTGCTGCATCCGTGACAAGATCGACCTTGCGCCTGAAGAGGTCTTCGAGATAAAATTTTGTTCCCATGTAGTTGTCGAATGTCTTCTCCCCTTTCCGGAACGTGACGAGCACATCCACGTCACTGTCCGGCCGCTCCTCTCCACGTACGAATGAGCCGAAGATGCCAATCTTTGCAACACCGAACCGCTTTTTCAATTCCGGTTCGTGTTCACGGAGCAGGGCAAGAGCGTCCATCTGTATATCCAATATATAAATTGTCTGACTTAAACGTGTGGGTGAACACTCCCTCCCTCCCCTCCAGCAACGATCAAGACTGTTTTTCGGATTCTGTTCGCAACGTTGTGGCATCGCCATTATCTCAGAAAAGGGCAAAGCAAATAATGAGAGAAAAGAGAGTTCGAATCCGGAGTCTCGTATTGTTATTGCGGGTTATAGTTATCTCAAAAATTTTGAATTCTTGTTGGATATTTTTGTATCCTCCGGTATTCAGGTGATGAACCTAACAGGGGACCCGCACATAGATCATTAACACTTGTCCCTTTTCTCCTCCATCTAATATGTCAGCATTTTCATCATAGGTCAGCACCCATTTATTGGGATTGTCTGAAAAAATAGTAACCACCGCTGAGTTTGGATCTTTGGACCATGTTATACTATCCGGCTGCATTGATTCTGTTTTTGTCGGAGACGTTTTAGTACCATACATCCACCCGGTTCCAATGGACTTTAACTCGAAAATATACGCATAGGTAGTATCCCCGGTAGAATGCTCAAATTTCCAGCATCCGACAACGGTTTTTGGCATGGGTATTGTTGGTTTGGCTGTTGGTTTTGTTGTCGGGACGGACGTTTGCGTGACGATGGGAGATAGTGTCGCGTCCACATACGATTTGCTACCTCCCTGGATCTCAACAGATTTTGACCATGAATTATACTCACGGTATCGAAGTTCTAGATAATGTGTACCATTGGGCATATCTGGAATAGTTGAGGGGGTTGTTCCCCGGTATACACCGTCTAAGTATATTTCAGATCCTTGAGGGGTTGAGGATATAGTAAGTGATCCAGTTGTTGGTTGCGCTGATGGTTGGGTATTTGGTATTGTTGTTGTGCAGCCTGATGTAATAACGAGAAGTGTAATAACGAAAAGCAGTAACAATTTCCTATACATAATCAATGACCATAATTTTTAGGTGGTGATAAGGATTCCGATGAGACGTTCAAGACTTTTCCTTTGTCTTGAGCCACTTCCCAACACTTATTATACCATAATCCCCCGTGATCCTTCTACGGATATCGGAGCACTACTCTCAGACTCGTTCACCTATGCACAGGAAGCGCTCGTAGGAAAATGGA
>PLLR01000006.1 GCA_003141335.1 Methanoregula sp.
GAGGCTGGGTTATCAGGAAAAAAGCGATCGGTTCGGGCAGCGAGGGAAAGAAAAACCGGCAAAAAGAATATTCCCACTCCGGATGATTGCCGTGCAGGAATGCTCAGACAATCTTCACATCACATCTGGAGCAATCGAAGATATTCTTCCCGTGTCATCCCTGCGGTTTTCATATTATTCAGGATAATCGTCACCGGTACCTCATCATACCGGGGAATCACGACAGCCCGTTTTGCAGATGGATGATGGAAGATCATATGATCACCGCTCTGGCGGACGAACGTGCACCCGGACATCTCAAATATCCGGACCTGCGTTTTCCAATTAGTAGGGGATATCTTTTTCAAATAGCATCACTCAAACGTGCAAAAAATAGGAAATGAAATAATCCATAGGCTTTCGGGATCTCTTATCATGATCTTTTCACGGGTAGTTACACTACGGGAATCGGAATGCTGATCTCTTCAAAGCATACAATTTTTTTGTTGGTCTTTACAACATTTCCTTCCTGGACATACCCGGATTCATTCAGTAACTCGTCAAGTGTTCCCATTTTAGCAGTCTCTTCCAACTGAATCGTAATAACTTCCTGTAAATTTTTCTTTGCTTCCTCCAAAGTGTGACCGCAGCTGGCAATATCGAGTTCCGGGCAGTACGACGTGTACATGCCCCCCTCTTTCCAGACTTCAGCAGTAGTGATAAGATCCCGCATAGACTCTTCCTCTCAGCACCAGTATGTCCGTTCCAGATAAATAGGTAGATGGTGGTGTTTTCACATAAAAACCCAAGGGAGTGGGGATGGCTCATGTCAAACTGCCTTCCTGAAATATGCTACCGTGAGAATCCCAAAACCCCGGTGGATATGCACACCCGTTCCGATCTCGCCTCTCTTGCCGTGGTAGAGATCATCTTTTTAGCGTTTTGATTTTTACATCGATAATTTCCTGACTCTTGTCGGGTAATTGTCTGATGAACGCCAGTGAATCCACATCAATCTTTAATGCAAATGTCAAATCTTACACTCAACGAATCTATCCCTTTGACAGATCCGATCGGTGTCCTGAGCGGAGACGGTGTGCAATCCCACCGGAGCGTTGCTGCACGCCCATGATTGTTTTCGCCAATCCAATTTTGATCCACCCGAAAACGAGTTCCATAAAAATAACGAGATCGAGTAAGGTTGCACGTTAGGTGAAGAACATGATAGAGATACACCGGATTTATTTCACTGCAGGAGCGGTCTCATCCTGATTCTCTCTGCTTCAACTACCGAGAAATGTCCCTCCCAATCCTGACGCGATTTAATGACTTCCCTGATGTACTCTGCAATCCGGCCTGGATTCTTCTGGGATAACCTGAAGAGAATAATTCCGGATGAGGGATATATCGGATCCTTCACGGCAAGTTCGCCAAAATCCTTGTCATAGGTCAGGATAATCCGTTTTTCCTGATGCGCATATCGCATTACTTCGATGTCAGAAATACCGGGTGAATCAATCCGTATCCACCGGATATCATATCCTTCCTCTTCGAGAATCCTGACCACCGAAGCAGGGATATTCTCATCAGCAAGGAGTTTCATCCGGTAATCTTTCCATGAGAAGTTGTGGAATACACCCGCTCCGATCGGACAATTTCCTGTGCATACCTGATGCATGCAAGGATATCCTGCCGTTTGAGCCCGGGATACTCTTGCAGAATTGTGGATTCATGCCATCCCGATGCAAGAAGTTCAAGTACAAGATCAACAGAAATCCTTGTCCCCCGTATAACGGGTTTACCATCTAGTACCGAAGGATCAAGGATAATCCGTGAAACTGCTTTCATGAAGAACAATAGTACCTGAGAAATATTATACTTATGCTGGTAATGCGAGGAGGAACAGAAGCGTTCTTACGGTGATTTGGGAGAGAATCATGTTTTGTATCGGCACGCTTTGCCAACGCTATCAGCCATGTCGTGCCAGATTACATTTGTGTGATTACCCATGAGGTGAAATCTATTTTATAGGGTTACATCATCCGGCGTATGCACTATCAGGACCGGGAACAAAGCACCTCCATCATCCCTTCNNGGGTGTGCCGGGCCAGTGGTTGGGTGGAGAGGGGAACCCGGGGAGAAATGAGGAGATCCCGAACGTGCCGGCAGCGAGGCACTACACAGCTCAGGATAACGGGCTTGTGCAACCGTGGGGGTTCCAGGAGGTTCTTCCCGGTACATCATGACCTGTCGGGGCACCGGATTATTCCGGGCACTCCGGGCAGATCATACCCTGTTTCCGGGATCTCTTACGAGAAAATTGTACAAGAAAAAGATCCCGGAAATGATACTCGAAGTGCCCGGAGTGCCCGGGACTAAGGAACGGGAGCTCGCGGAGAAATGGGGAAGGACGCACGAGGTGGGCAGCAGGGTCACTGATGGTTGCTTTGTAGTCACGGTTGATTTTCTGTGGGGATAGTATGGGGCGATTACATCAAGACCCGGTTACCCACTCATTTTGCATCGACCGGGAGGTTTGGTTGCAGAAAATTATGGCATGATGGGAGAAGGAACGTCATATAATCCCGCTTTCTGGTGTTTTAATGCGAAATTTTGCCAATCAAACCAAAATTGAGAGTTTTCGATAATAAAAAAGTTTATATACCTTACAATATAATCATTTTAACCATGAGGTTATCATGAGAGCGGAAGCTGGGTTATTAATTATCATTTGTTTGTTGTTCCTGGTAGGGACGGCAGGGGCGGTAATACAAGTGGGTGTCACCGGTAATTCTTCATGGCTTGTTGCCGGCAGTGGTTCATTTGCTGCCTATACGGTGACTGTGACAAATACCACATCAGTTGTGCTCATCTCAGGAGCTACCGTAGCTTTCTCGGTCGATCCGGTGTATGGAACCATGAGCCCTGCATCTGTTATCACAATTAATGGGCAAACGAGCAGCACATTCACCGTGAATACCACAAGTGGCACAGCACCAATACTTGTATCCATAAGTTATCCGGGGGTCTCTGGGGGTGAGGGGCCATTTAACATAAACAAATCAATTCTTCAGAATATCGATCACAATCTTGCCTATTACGCAGATTTTACCCATCCGCTCTCCGGAACAGTCGCATCCCAAGTTCCTTTTAATGTATCAATTACTGACCAATACCGAAATCCTGTCGATAATCGAAAAGTGGGGAACCATATAATTAATCTCCACGTTCATGGTCCTGCCCCGGATGACTGCGGTTTTGCTGAAGCCGGCTATGCACATGATATTACCCGTATACTGGATGCCAACGGAAACACGTCAGTAAATGTCAAATTAACCTCCCGAATAGGTGACAACAATATTGCAATGGACGGATATCAAAGTATCCCGAACAAACTCGAATGGATCACTGCCGAAGCGAAAGGTGTACCATTCTCGATAACCCAGGTTGTTTCTCCTTCGGGATCTCCTCCGGCTCTTCCCGCAGATGGGGTGAATTATTTCACGATAATTTACAATTTGTTTGACGTATATGGGAATCCAACGAACGAACAATATATATGGGTAAATACCTCCATCCCAGGGGAGGAAAAAATGTTCGTATCAAACAATCTGGGTCAGGTAACAGTAAAGTATGGTCCGCGGTCTTCAATTGGTGTGATAAATATCATTGCAACATCCATTGCTAATAAAACGGTCACCTTAAGCCAGACCGTGGAATTTATAAATACGGGGGCGGAGATCATTGCACTTACGGCAAACCCAGATACTATGCCAAGTGGGGATGTCCCGCCCTCCAACGTAACGGCAGATATTATCGCAACGGTTGCGGATCATTCGGGAAATGCAGTTAAAGATACAAACGTAATCTTCGATTGGGGGAATATTACCTATGATGGAATATATAACGTGACAGCAGATCCGCTCCTGTTGACTACGAGCGCCATTACCGATGTTTATGGGAATGCCATGGTAAAATTCAGACCCGGTAACTTCACAACTCTGGGAAACCCCGGTTACAATTCAACAGCAACAGGACATTGTAATGTGATTGCAACCTGGAATGGCACTCAAAAAATCATTCCCATCACTTGGAAGAATTATCCTTACCTGAGTGTGTCAACGTCGGTGAATCCCCGGACCGTTGAGATAAACCAGACTGTTGACGTAAGTATTGCTTTTAAAGGTGACGGGTGGGCGCTCGGACCAAGACCTGCAGATATTGTTATCGTAACAAATCTTGCAGGGGGTGTGGGGGGAGCTGACAGACTGGCCCAGACAAAAATAGGAGAGACGGCATTCATTGAAAGTGCAGAACCCGGTGTCTTCATATCGTTAGTTTCAATCGGAAATAATCCAACCTACCCGTCAGCTCAGGGCGGAACTGGCGGTTCAGGGCCGTTCGCCTCTGCCAATGCCCTGGCCCTGTGGAACCAGCAGCAAATCGATCACTTGCCACACTTTCAGCCTTATGCAGGAGCCCCGATGGACAAATGTCTGTGGGATCCTGCTTTATGGAATTCGCCCAGCAGATCTATGCCCAATGCAACCATTTGCCCCGCACACACGTATAATTATTTCAACCCCAGTTCGGATGCCAAGCTCGAGATGGATTTCACGGAAGCCAATTCTGCAGCAAACAAGAATCTACTCAAGACTGAAGTCGCGAGTTTCAATGATTTTGGAGGAACAAATTATGCAGGTGGGATCAATATGGCCCTCAAACAGTTCGATAAAGTCAAAGGAAACGGGCACATAAAGGTGCTGATTATTATGGGGGATGGTATCACCATGGTAGCCCCTACAGCACCCGGTGCAACAGATTCCTACTGGCCTTCAGATTGGTACCCCCGTGCAAGTCTCGGGTGCTTTGATGAGAGTGATTCTGCAAAAATTGCTACCTGGAAGGCAGCAGATCTCGCAAAATCTCAGGGAATTGAGATATTTGTTCTCGGATATCCCACATATGACCCGTATGGTAGTGGCTGGATTGACAATGGAACGATCAATGGAATGGTATCACCGGGTCTTTACTACTATGTGCCTGATGCAACCAAGATGAAACAAACTTTCGCTGATATTTACGGAGTAATCAGGGAAGAGGCGGGTGTAAATACCATCATGAGTGTGGATTTCCAGAATATTAATGTCACCGGTGTAACGATACCTGGAGGTCAGGTATACAATTATGTATACAATTCAACTGCTTCGACAAAGATCGGATGGCAGGATGGAAAAACGAATGTCACCGACCAATCCGCTGATTGGGCTGCCGATAATAAACTGGACTTCAGTATCGGAACAATAAAAATCAAACAACAGTGGAATGCAACATTCCGGCTGAGAGTCAACCAGAGTGGCATCATAGATGTATTCGGCAAGAATTCAACAATAACCTTCAATGGTGGTACAGACAAACTAGTGCTTCCTCAAACGTTCATCACGGTTGTGCCCAAACTCAATGTCACTGACATTACGGCGAAAGAGTTAAAATTAAAGAATCTTGAGGTTACGGAGACCGGAGAGATCAAGGTTCTCCTGCCGGTAAAGTGGAATACGACGTATACGGGAAATAAAACCATCACCGAACAGGTTTATTATCGCATTGATACAGGACCCTGGGTGCAATTCGACACAAAAACACACATGTATGACTCCCTCACGACGGACTATGTGGATCTTGCACAACTCGATGTAACAAAACTCCCGCCGGGTGGTTATTGGATAAAAGTATATGCGACCGCTTCCGATGCCCCTGATGCCACCATAATGCTTGATAATCCTGTTAATGTTGGCAATCGTGGAAGAACCTTCATCCAACTCCAATAATCCTTTTGGTTTGCGTAGGATCCCTCACTAACCACTCATTAGAAAAGGGAACCATGCAACATATCAATTTCCATGAGATTGGCAGACTTGTTTCCGATGATCGGATATCCGTGAAGGATCCCTGGAAGAAACACGAGGAAACCCTCTGCAATAAAAAAAAAGTCCATGAAGAAAATAAATCTTA
>PLLR01000092.1:0-417 GCA_003141335.1 Methanoregula sp.
AATCCTGCTCGTCCAGGTATGCGTCCGGGTTACGGCATTTCCGCTTGATAAGCTCAGGCATAATATAATAACTATCCCCCGGTGAGATTATCAAACCTGCGATTGATCTGGTTATCAGGGGAAGACATATTAAAAATAGCATCGGGCAGGTTGGATTTCTCCATCATATTACGTATCACAAAATCGTGATTTATACCACACTATTGTGTTTTATCCGAGCATGGAACACACACATCTGTTTAACGTTGTGATACAGTGTTATGCTGGTAACGATAGGGTTTTTGTGGTGTTGAATCTCCTCAAAGATACACCACCCGATTTTTCTGGCAGCAGCGTGACCGTTTCCCTTTTCACCAATGTTAGGGTGTAGGGGGGGTGCACCCTTTACCCCAAACAAGGGGGGGAGGGGGGTAGCTC
>PLLR01000092.1:424-7461 GCA_003141335.1 Methanoregula sp.
GGGGGGTATGCCCTTGACCCTGATCAAGGGGGGGAGATGGTCATCGATCCGGAGTGAGGTGGGGACCCCCCCCTGTCTGACACTGGCTGAAAAATGTGACTCTCCGATGTTGGTTCCAGCGGAAGGAGAGGACAGGAGTATGCAGGCGAGAGGGGGTACCCCCTCCCCAAGTCAGGGAAGGTGGGGGGGAGGGGGGCTTCAAACGGGATCAACTCAGAATACTACCCGGCACCTTTTCCTCCGGATTCTCATGATCAGCGATGTGCAATTGGTTAATCTGTCCTTTTTTCCTTGTACCCTATCCAACACATAACCTTTGATTAATCCCGGGAGCCAGGCGATCTCTTTTTTCCCGGTCCTGAAATTTTTTTAAAAATTGAAAAATATTCCCGGTGGATTTAGCATGGTCTGTGTTGAGATATGCCGGACATCGGCACCGCTACCCCATCGCTTTTTTTATGTCAGGGAAACAATAATTCAGAAGGAATCACCATAATTTTGTCGTGAAGTTTTTTAACCGGCATCCTCATAAAATCCGGTACAATTCATCATTTTTTATATTGGTTCTTCACCTGTTTTTACATTGAAATTCATTGTAACGCTCTAAAAACTGCACTTAACCCAAAAGAAATATTTATATACAAAGCAATTATAATAAATCTGCATACAGTGTCCTGCGCATCGTGCGCATGTAAAAAGGTGTTTTGAAATTATGGCTTATACAAGAAAGAATGATGAGGCAGTATCACCCGTTATCGGTGTGATCCTGATGGTCGCCATTACGGTGATCCTCGCAGCGGTTATCGCTGCGTTCGTATTCGGTATGTCGGGGAATATTACTAAGACGAAGATTGTGGCAGCAACAGTTTCCCAGGATGGAACTAGTATTTTAATTACATATCAAGGTGGACAAGATGATGCTACTGTGTCATGGCTTAATGTGAGTGTCAACGGTAACACAATGAATCGTACAGTCTTATCTTCGGGTGGTACATACTCAACTGGGATTAACCCAACCGGAGTCGGAGTAAAACCAAGCGTAGGTGCAACATACACTTTAACTTTAGTAGGATCAGCAGCTCCGGATAAGGTTGTTGTTGTCGGTCATTTTACTGATGGTACTGATCAGGTTATCTTGGATACCACAGTATAAACCCATCCTTTTTTTGATAGCTCCATACAAGGGTTAACTAAAGGATCTCTATTTAGAATGGGTTTGCGGAAGGTGTTAGCTGTATGGCATTAACGAATAATGATAATGCGGTATCACAGACAGTCGGTACCCTTCTTATGGTCGCAATATCTGTGATCCTTGCAGCAATCATCGGTTCATATGCATTCGGTATGTCATCGAGTGTCCAGAATATACGAGTGGTTGCAATAAGTGTTACCCAATCGACTCCTGATATCCTGATCTCCTACCAGGGTGGTGATGCCCAGCCTGACCTGTACTATCTCACTATTATTGCACCCAATGCGACTTCCTTTTACACGGTGAGTAACGGGGGTGCATTATCCACCACCGGTACGCCGGTAACACCCGATGTCGGTGCTGTCATGGTGTTATCCGGTGCTGCTACCAGTGGCCAAGACCACGTGGTAGTCGTTGGCCATTTCATCGATGGCAGTGAACAGGTAATTGCGGATGTGTTCGTGTAAACCCACTCATCTTTTTTTTCCGAGAACCTTCTCTCCCGCCATCCTCTGGTAATAATCATCTCTTCCCCGATTCATGCATCACCGGAACCGGGAAAATAATCTATCAAAAAATGGTGAGGGTGATACCGCGATACTTTTTAATGCCAGATACATAATGGATTATTACGATTATCATGGCACCATCATCAGTTCCTCGTCCGGTTCAAACCGTATCCCGTCCATTGACAGAGAAACGGGCAGGTACCCCCAAAAAATCCCACCGAACCCCAAAAGGAATTTTCGGACTGTTGAAGGGCTGGACAATTGACAGTCGGGCTCTCAGTGACGAACTCAAAGACTGATCATGGCAACCTTTTTCGCCGATACCTATGCGATTGTTGAACTGCTGAAAGGCTCCCCGGCATCATGGATTAAAAAAATGAACGGCTGTTATGCTGATTCAATCAGAACTGATTTCAAGCTGGCTGCAGGCACCCGCTCAGATACCCGGAGAATTTCAACACCAACAAGGTTGTTCTGGTCATCGTAATCCAGGATAACCCCGGGTCTCACTTCTTCCGAGTCATGGATGCGGATATCAGTCAGGCGCATATACAGCGCATCGGCCTCTGGATCAATGGTAACTTTCATTTTCGTACTCTCCTGTCAAAGAACGCCGTGATTACCCGTGGAGGAGAAACAGATGGATTGATGATAACCCGCAGAAATTTTCCACCGTTTGGGGGAATCTCCTTCAGGTAATGTTTTTCGTCGTCTGTGTTTCTCCTCGGTCAAATCCGGGTCATTGACGGTATTGTAAACCCAGTCTTCCTGAATCAACCGCTCATGCATCATGGTTTTTGCATGATTCTAAAAAATCCAAGAGACTGTTCATGACATATTATCATTATACCACGTGATATGCATAACGGTGATCCCAAGAGTGCAGCCGGCTCACGGTAGATTTATCGGATCTTCAGATTAGCAATACTTGGATATCGCTTGTATAAGTTCCGGATTGTAGATCCAGAAGACCGTTTTTTCCGCANNGGGAGCTCGCGGAGAAAGATGGAATAACCACAATCACTTCGATTTTGATCGCGATGATGCGGATCTCCGGGAGCGATTCTTATCCTGTCTCCGCATTATTTCCTTCTCCCGTTCAATCTCTTCGATAAGTTCCTGTTCACTGGGGAGATAGAGTTTATACCGCGATGCAAAGAGTTGGCTGTTGTCATTCAGCACTGAATACCGCACCACCGTTTCATCTTTCTCTGTGCAGAGAATAATCCCGATTGTCGGATTATCTCCTTTTGTTTTTACCCGGTCTTCAAACAACCGCACATACATATCCATCTGCCCGATGTCCTGATGTGACAACCTCCCCGTTTTGAGATCGATGAGCACAAAACACTTGAGGATGAAGTGGTAGAAGACAAGGTCGACATAAAACTCCGATGTTTCGGTGCTGATCCTGAACTGGCGGGACACAAATGAGAATCCTTTACCAAGCTCCAGGAGGAACTGCTGAAGCTTGTTGATGAGTGCCTGCTCAAGATCCCGTTCAAGATATGAAGAGGAAGTGGGGATTTGCAGGAACTCCAGTACATACGGGTCCCTGATGAATTCCTCCGGACGTCTGGTGAGCGGCTGTGTCACTTCCTTTGCTTCGGTNNCGCTCAAGGGCCCGGACGCTCCAGTTCTGGCTTATTGATTCTCCGATGTAATATCCCCGGGCGGCAGGGTTCTCTACCCGCATCAGGAGCCGGTAATGTGACCAGCTCAATTCGCTACACACTGTGTAGCTTTTTTCATCCTCAGGGATATCCCCGTCGTGGCATCCTTTTGGGAAGACAAGGAAAAACTGGCGGAAATTCTTGAGGTTCGCGAAGGAAAAACCACGCCCGAATTCATCTGTCAGCCGGATGGCCAGGTCTTTTAAAAGATATGTCCCATACCCTGCACGGCTTCTGCCTGCCTGCTCTTCTTCCACAATCAATCGCCCGATGTTCCAGTACGCTTCGACCATTGCGTGGTTGACGGCCTGATAAGCTCTCTGCCGTGCGTCATGGATGATCTGCCGGAGCGTATCATACAGGGGATTTGGTACAACGGGGTGGGAGGACACAGGATCATTTCCTTACGACGACTACTATTTGTACTGAGATATGGGTCTCTTCCTTTTTCTTGTTGTTGATCTTCTTGTTGGTGAGAAAGTGCTTGGTGTGCGGGTTGGTGAGAGCTGAGTGGATTGACCGGCAGGCGGGGGTGAAGCTCGCGAGCACTGTTACGGCAGAGAAGTGAGGGAGAATGCACGATGAGCGGAGACGGTGTGCCATCCCACCGGAGAGTTGCTGCATGCCCATGATACAGCAGATGTGGTTTGGCTGGGGGTGGCGGTGTGGGGTGGGGGGGAATGAAGACAGATAATGAGATCATTGCCATAACCTTCACGAACCGGAAAGGGTTTTGTCCGCTATTGTCCGCAATATGTCCGCTATCAATCTCCCCGTTCCCCTTCAAATTTTCAGCGATTATGATTTTCCTTTGAATTTCACTCGTTTTCTGGGTGGCAAGTATTTGGCTGCAATGTCCGATAATGTCCGAATATGTCCGAATTACCCCTTAGGTCATTCGGTGAGATCTTGACTCATTTACTAAAAACCGCAGGAAATTTCAGCCGGATTGCTAACCATATCAGCGCCCGGAATTTTCTGGAAATGTCCGAAACGGATCATTTAGCAGATAGACGGTACTCTTGGTCTTTCCTTCTTTTGTGACAATATGCAGCGTTTCCAGTTCAAAAAGATCCCGCTGAGCGGTCTTTTGCGTGCAGGCAAATTGTTTTGCATACTCAGTTGAGGTGATCACCGGGTGCTGCCGGAGATATACGAGTGCCTGTTTTTGCCGGTCATTGATCAAATTCGGCTCTTCCATGAAGCGGTTGACGCTTGACCGGGTGAAGGATACTGAGAATGAATCATCCTGTTCCCTGAACTCCGGATCGGGAAGTGTGTGTTCACGGCATGCCTTTACCATGTTAATGGTCCCGGATCCCCATTGTTCAATGAATCCTGCGAGGAAGAGTAGATCAGCAATAGCGGTATTTCTTGGAAGGGAAAGGTGATCAATCTTTAACGATTCTACGGTCAGGACATCCGGGAGTTTTCCCGGGTTCCAAACCTGAAGTTGTCCGGCAAATATCCGGACCTGGGCATGTGCAGTTGACCGGTAATCCCGGTGGCAGAGCGCGTTGATGACGGATTCCCGCACGGCTTCCGGGGGATAATCCCAGTGCTCCTCCCGCCGGGTTTTTCCGGGAACGACCCATGCGGATTTCCGGATTTCCGACAGGATAAAACTGACCGTATCATCGATCTGGCGCATAAGCGGTCCGCCAATCACTTTCATGCTGATGCAGGGGGTGGTAACATCCGTCCCGCTGAAATGGCCGCAGCGGATTTCGGCCTGATGGATGAACTGCTGGGGATCTTTTCCGAATAACAGGATCGCGGTGTTTGTAGGCACTCCATTTTTGAGCAGATGAAGTTTTTTGAGGATGCTGGAAACGGATGCACTTGCGTCAGCATCGTGGCGGCGTTCGTCTTTTGCCTTTGCAAGAAAATCGTAAACAATGGCTGCATCGATATCATCAATCGTTGCGTCAGGGCAAATCTCCCGATCCCACGGTGGCTGGTTGATGGTGAGGATCATCCGTTTGATTTCATCGGGTGGCATGACCCGGTTCTCGGTCCCTGTCCGCATGTACGCGATACCATCAAGATAGTATGGTTTGCTGATTCCCTCCGGGACCGTGACAACGATCAGGTGCTTTCCCTGCTCTTCGATGACACGGATATCCGGTGTAATCTCTGGTTTTATCCGGGAGGTGATTTGCTGGGAGAGTTTGCGGAGCGAGTGGTCAGCGGGATCTACGCCGACTATTACCCCGGTGTTTGTCCTGCCAAATGAGATGACACCGCCATGATGGTTGAGGAATCCGCAGACGGATTTGAGCGCAGGCTCGATGAGGGAGAGGGATTTTTTGAATTCCAGAGTGTCGGATTCGTGGAGGGTCATGATCGAATGGCTTCAGAACTTTGTACTGAGTTAGGGTTCTCTTCCTTTTTCTGGTTGTTGATCTTCTGGTTGGTGGTGGGGAGTGCTCGGTCTGCGGGTTGGTGAGGGCTGAGTGGATTGACCGGCAGGAGGGTGTGAAGCTCTGCGAGCGCCGTCACGGCAGAGAAGTGAGGGAGAATGCACGATGAGCGGAGACGGTGTGCAATCCCACCGGAGCGTTCCTGCATGCCCATGATACGTGAGAGGGGGTTTGGGTGGGGGTGCCCGGGTCCGGTGGCTGGGTGGAGAAGGGATGCCGAACCGGGAGATCCCGAATGTACCGGCAGTGAGGCACTATACAGATCAGGACAACGGGCTCGTGCAGCCGTGGGGGGGACGGGTCTTCCTCAATACCCCGGTTGACGTTGTCATCTTTGCCCTTTTTAACCGGGAACCTATAAGCGGGTAGCGGTAAAGATAATTGATAAGAAGGGAATTGAAAGTATAAAGATCGTGGAGATCGGTTACCATGAACGCACTCATCCAGAACCGGAAAAAAAAGATTGAGGAGTTCTGTAAAGCGTGGGACGTCAGGGAACTCCAGGTATTCGGCTCTGTCCTCAGGAACGATTTCCGCCCGGACAGCGACATTGACATTATCGTGGATTTTCAGCCCGGTTCGAGTCATACCCTTATCCATCTCGCACAGATGGAAGAAGAACTCGAACACATCTTCAACAGGCGCATCGATCTCATCACCCGGCAGGCCATAGAACAAAGCCGGAACTATATCCGCAAAAAAACCATTCTCTCAACAATGGAGAGGGTCTATGGCGCGTGACGATGCCTATCTCCTCGATCTCCTCCTTATGGGCAAAGGATGCACGCGAATTCACAAAAAACCATACCCGTGAATCATTCATGACCGATCGCGAGTGCCAGTATGCGGTCATACGATGTCTTGAAGTGATTGGGGAAGTCTCAAAACGGCTCTCACCGGAGACGCTCAACCGGTTCGCACCGATCGAATGGTCGGCAATGGCGCGGATGCGGGACATGCTCATCCATTCTTATGGAAAAGTCGATCTCAACGAAATCTGGGACACCGTCAAACAGGATATTCCCCATCTCATCACGGTACTTGAACCCTCAATCCTGCCCGAAGAGCGTGAATGACCGGCGAGATCAATCAGCTTATCCTCCCCTCCCCCTTCATTAATACCTAATTCCCGCCTTCTTCTCTGGATACTTTCATCTGAACTCCCCCTTTTTTTACGCACCATAGGTATCGCTCCCTCTCACCTATCAGAATCCAGCGTATGCGATACCGGAACCGGGAA
>PLLR01000017.1 GCA_003141335.1 Methanoregula sp.
TAATCAATATCCGGTTTACCCTGAAACGGGCGAGGGATGAGGGCATCATCGATACTGCTGCACATGATGCGCTTCTTACCTCTGCCCGGTCTGTATTCTACCCCGGGAGAACGTACCGGACGATTGTTTCTTCAGCCGGTGATACGGTTGATCCCGAAACACGGGAACGGTTTTTGTTGTGGGTGGAGACCGGGCAGTGCGACCAGAAGAGGGATGATGCTGTTGCTGCACTGGAGTATATACGAGGTATTGTCATAGAGAATGGGTAATACCAAAACCCCCAATTCAGTACAACAAAGAAGTCATGGTTTCAGGAAGGGTTACGATTTTTATTCCTGTATATGGGCTGCCCTTGTCATTTCTTACAGGAGTACATTTTTTTGTTTATGTAATCCGTCGTCAGACGTATGGTTAAAAAAATAATTGAAACCATTCTTTAAAGGGGATTCTTTACAACGACTGCAAAATCCCCGTCCCAGCCAAGCGTTACTGTGGAGTTGCCCAGAACCTGACCGGTAGCAGGATCTGTTGCTGTCACCGTAATGATAACCGGCTCAAGGGTTGATGCAGGCTTTTCGGTAAACGACCAGAAGAGCTTTTCACCGTGGTTGGTCGCTGGATTTCCCAGATCCTTTACGGTGTAATTAACCGGGCCCCATGACAGGAATTTCCCGTACGTGGCGTTCCAGGTAAACAGAGCCCCGGCCGGGTCAAACCCAATAGCATTCACTTCAATCCCGACACCGACAGTGGAAGACATGAAGGGAGAGTACCGCTGCGGGGTGGCTGTCAGCTGCAAAGATGTCTGTAGTATTTTAGTGGTGGAAGCGGCATGTGCCGGTACTACCGAATATCTCCCGTTTGTACACCCACAGCTGCCGGCACCGCAGTCCAGTGGTCCCTTGCATTTTTGCCAGAATGCATTCTCTCCAACACCAATTGTACAAATGGGTTACTTTTTTCGAGTTATGCAACAGCCTCACTATTGGCTGTTAAATAATTAAAATTCAGAGTTATCCATGTCGATAGTTTTTCTATAGAGCCAATATATCAACTCTTTTTAGGTTATATTAAAACGGTCTGAGGCAAAAAAGAGTGAGGAAATTGCTATACCTTATAGCTGATACTGACTTTACCAAACGGTGTTGAGTTCTTTGCGGAGGTTAATGACACCCCGTTTTTCCATAACCCGACCGTTATGTCATGTGTCGTCGACTCATCCTGCTTGTAAAAGGTTGCGGTAACGTTTCCCGTCGCATTAGTGATTTCATACACCCGGTCACCGGAATTTGTCACTTGTTGCAGTGCGCCAATCATACCGTATGTCCCGTTAAAGGTCCCGAGATAACTGACCTTCACAAATACTCCGGTAGCAGGGATAGTAACCTGCACTGTTGGCTTAATGGTCTGGTTACCGGATACCTGAGTAACAGGTGCCTGAGTCTGGGTGCTGGAACCCGTTGGCGCGGTAGTTGCCGGTGGCGTCGGTTGCTGGCCTACACATCCGCTCAATAATACAACTCCTGTCAACGACAAAATTACGAAAAGCACGAGCAGTTTTCTCCGCATAGGAACTCTCTTTGAAAATGAGCTCCGCACTATCCCAGGGGTTGTTTCGTCTTCCTTTTTGTTTTCTTTCATGAATTTCCCTCCACTCACGTATTGATAGATATATAAGCGATAAATGAGCGAAATACTTTGTTATATCAAATGTATGTATACATTCGTTTACCCAAGTAAAGAAATCGGACGCGGCACCAGGCAATTCCTGTCAGTCTTTTTAAAAAATTCCTCACTCCACCTTCGCCCACACATAAGCGGCCCGCTGGAATGCGGTAAAGTGCCCAAAGATGCCAAACAGCACCAGCAGCCAGCCAAACCATGTGAGCCCGTAGATACTGATGGGGAAGAACAGCCCGATTATACCGATTACCATGATCAAAACAAGACGGTCAGCTCTCCCGAGCAGCCCTCCATAATATCTTCCGACACCAACTGCCTGTGCCTGCGTGCCAAGGTAGGATGCCATCAGGACACCGGTCAGTGCAAAGACGCCGATCGGCCATGGAACCAGTCCCCCGGCAAAGAGACCGCAGATGATGAAAATATCAGCATACCGGTCTACCGCATGATCAAGGAAATCCCCGCGGAGGCTCTGGGTCTTCATCTCACGGGCAACAGCACCATCCATCATATCACAAAATGCGTTTACAGCAACAGCCACAATTCCCCAGAATTCCAGCCGGAGATAAAAAAGGATTCCTGCAGCTGCTGATGCCAGCAGTGCTGCTATGGTGAGAATATTCGGGGTAATCCTACATTTTATTGCGACGGAAACCAGAGGGTCCGTGAAGACTTTTGCCTGGGAGCGGTACTGGTCAAGCGTCATTATTGCACCTCAAGGAACCCTGACCAGTCAATATGGCCAAAGTCTGCGGGGATCGCTCCTTTCTCAAACCGTTCGATCTGGTCAGCACAGTATGTCGCATCCCGGGCAGTTGTATCCAGTTCAAGGATCTGTACAGGACTGAAATTCTCAACAGTCTCAATCAGGCAGACATCCAGCGCTTCGGCATCGGCATTCTCCCGGACCTTCTCCTTGCGGTACTTCCGCTTCGCAAGGCGTTTTTTCAGTTCATCGGGACGGCACCGGAGCACAACGATCCGGTCGCAGGGAAGCAGGTGGGCAATGTGCCCCTCGACAAACCCGTCCACCGGAACGAATTCGGCAGCCCAGCGATCTGTATCGATAATCCGGGCGTCCCGTTCCGCGTCATTACCGGATACATACGGTCCGACTGTATCGGTGAGGTGGACAACGGTATGTCCCCGGCGGGACAACTCATCCCCGACCATGGATTTTCCCGTGCCCGGTGTTCCGGTAATACCGCACATCATAGCCGGTTTATCTCCCGGACAAACTGCTCATTCTCCCAGTTCTCGCCAATACTGACCCTGATATAGTGATCAGGAAGACCGGCAAAACTCCGGCACGAGCGGACGACAACTCCGTGCCGGGCGAGTTCCTCCACCATCTCATCACTCTTGCGGGGAGCGATATCAACCATCACAAAGTTAGCATCTGAGGGGAGAACCGGGTATTTCAATTCTGTGGTGAATCGTTTCCTCCACCGGTTAACCTGAGCAAAATAGCGTTGTGCGTGGTCCTTATCGGGAAGTGCAGCCGCAGCGGCTGCAGCTGATACCGAATTAACCGTAAATGGTGTACTGGCACGCTGATACCAGGGCACGAGCCATCCTGGCACGAATGCGTACCCGACGCGCAGCCCTGCGAGTGAGTGGATCTTGGAAAATGTCCTGCCGAGGATAAGGTTTTCATGTNNACCACATCAACAGGAGTCGCGTTGCCGGTGGGATTGTTTGGCGCGCAGACTATCATGATCTTTGCCTGCCTGCCCGCACGGATCAATTTTTTGGGATCGACCGAGAAGTCAGTCTCACGGGGCACCGTAATTACCTCTGCACCCTGCCCTGTTGCAGCGAGCGCATAGAATGAAAATGTGGGACTGGAGATTACCACCGACTCCCCGGGATCCACCAGCGTCCGGATAATCGTCTCGATGACCCCATCCATCCCGACACCGCTGACAAAGTGGTAATCCCCATAATATGCCCTGAGCGCGTCTATCAGGATGTTGACACGCTCATCGGGATACCGGTTCACATTCCGTAGCGCAATCTCTGCGGCTTCCCGTGCAGCTGCCGAAAGAGGGTAAGGATTCTCATTGCTTGCAAGCCGTGCGATCCGGTCGATACCGTACTCACGGGCAATATCCCCGGCTTTCTTTGCAAAAATGTAGCCGCTCTTTTTTTTATAGCATGACCTGACCAAGCGCTCCATTAATCACCCTGACCACACGGTCAATTTCCGCATCGGAGATTACGAGCGGCGGAACCAGACGCAGGTTCCCGTCCGCTGCACAGTTAACGAGGACTCCTTCCTCTGCACACTTTTTCTGGATCTCAGGGCACTTATCTCCGATGCTGGCACCGATCATCAGTCCGCGGACCCGGGGATTGTATTTTTCCAGTCCCTGTCTGAACCGCTCTCCTTTCCTGCTTATATCGGGTAGAATCTTTTCGATCACGCCAATTGTTGCAAGAGCTGCTGCACATGCCAGAGGTCCTCCGGCAAACGTGCTCCCATGCTCACTCTTTTTGAACTCTAATCCTTCGCGGGCAACAAGTGCACCCATGGGAAAACCGCTCGCGATCCCTTTTGCGAGCGTGATGATATCAGGTTTTGCCTTCGTGTGCTGGATAGCAAGCCACTTGCCCGTTCGCCCCATACCGGTCTGCACTTCATCAACGATCATGAGTGTGCCGGTTGTGTCACATACCTCGCGGATCCCTGTCAGGAAACTGTCGGGGGGGATAATGACACCCGCTTCACCCTGTATTGGTTCAACAATTACCCCCGCGGTATCGCTGTCAACTGCTTTTTTAAGCCCTTCGAGATCGCCATATTCGACGAACGTGCAGGGAAATCCCAAAGGTTCAAACGGTTCACGGATCGACGGTTTGTGCGTGACTGCAAGTGAGCCAACGGTCCTCCCGTGGAATCCGTGGGTGAACGCAACAAACTTCTTTTTCCCGGTCCTGACGCGGGCTAGCTTCAGCGCACCATCGATAGCCTCGGCACCTGAGTTGGAGAAGAACGCTTTGTGCATCCCGGTGATCTCCACAAGTTTCTTTGCGAGATCTCCCTGGTGGGGAATATAGTACAGGTTAGAGCAATGGATGAGCTCATGTGCCTGATCGCAGATCGCCTTGACTACCGCGGGATGGCAGTGCCCGGTGCTGCAGACGGCAATACCTGCAACGCAATCGATGTACTCCTTCCCTTCCGCATCCCAGACTCTGGAGCCTTCCCCCTTTACTAGTGCCATGTCACGCGAGAAAGCGGGCATAAAGTAGCGCTCATCGAGCGCTTTAAACTGGCTGGTTTTGTCCATTCCCATCACTTGAATTCTTTAAAGTATTCTTCCTGTTAACCTGGTCATTCATATTCAATGGTCGCCGGGGGTTTTGCCGAAATATCGTATACTACCCGGGCAACACTCGGAATATCAGCGGTGATCCGGGACCCGATTCTCACCAGGTGGTCAAACGGGATATCAAGCGGATCAGCCGTCATCCCATCCCGTGAGTTCACGGCACGGATCGCAACAATCCAGCCGTGAATCCGGTTGTCCCCTTTGACACCGGTCCCAAGACCGAGCAGAGCGGCAAAACACTGCCACGGGCGGTACTTCTCAACCAGTTCGTCTTCAACGATCCAGTTTGCTTCCCGTATGACTGCGACCTTGTCTCTGGTGACCTCCCCAAGCACACGCACGGCAAGCCCGGGGCCCGGAAACGGCATCCGGTGCTGGATCTCTTTTGGCAGGCCGAGTGCTCCTGCCACTTCCCTCACCTCGTCCTTATAGAGATCGCGGATCGGCTCGATCACTTTGGTAAACTCCATGTGCAGCGGCATACCCCCGACATTATGGTGACTCTTGATACCGCCTTCACTCTCAATACGGTCCGGGTAGATGGTTCCCTGCAGCAGGCATTTAGCGCCCTGCTTTCTTGCCTCACGCTCAAAAACCCGGATGAACCGTTCACCGATCGCCTTGCGTTTGGCTTCAGGATCGGTGATACCTTTGAGTGCCTCAAAAAACTCTTCTTCCGCATCAACAATCTGAAGGTGAATGGTATCGAAGATTGTCCTGATCCGTTCGGTCTCACCTTTGCGCATCAGGCCGGTATCAATATAGATCGGCATAAGATTGTCCCCGATCGCCCGGGCTGCAAGGGCGGCGCAGACAGAGCTGTCGACCCCACCTGACAGTGCCATGACAACTTTGTCATTGCCAGCGGCTGTTTTGATTTCCCCTATAGACTGACTGATGAATTTCTCTGTATTGACCATACTATCGTCCTGTTATTTCGTCCGCTTGTTCGCCCTGCACGCCTCAACAAACCCGAGATAGGGCGGTGACGGCCGGGTAGGGCGTGATTTAAATTCCGGATGGAACTGCGTGGCAAAATAGAACGGGTGATCCGGAAGCTCAAGGCACTCCATCCGGTTTTTGTTGGTCGCCGAGAAGACGAGTCCTGCCTTTTCCAGATCCCTGAGATACCGCGGGTTCACTTCATACCGGTGGCGGTGCCGCTCGGTTATCTGTCTTTCACCGTAGAGTTTGAAGGCAAGAGTCCCTTCCCGGATATCTGCGGTATAATTGCCAAGCCGCATCGTCCCGCCGAGTTCATTGAGACCTTCCTGCTCCGGGAGGAGTGCTATGACATGTGTTCCATCACCAAACTCTTCGCTCGTGGCGTCCGGGAAACCTGCTTTATGGCGGGCATACTCGATTGTTGCCAGCTGGAACCCGAGGCAGAGCCCGAGGAACGGGATATTGTTCTCGCGGGCAAATTTGATCGCTTCGATCTTTCCTTCGATGCCCCGTTTGCCGAATCCTCCGGGAATCAGGATGCCATCATAATCCTTGAGCTGGCACCGCTCGTACCGTTCCGCGTCCAGCCACGCAATCTTGACTTCTGTTGAGAGTGCCCGCCCGGCATGCTTGAGCGATTCCTTGATACTGATGTAGACATCCTCAATGCCGTACTTACTCACGATTGCCACGGTTACCCGGTTGGTGTACTCCTTGTTCACCAGCCGGTACCAGCCGGTGTCAACATCTTTTTTATCCAGACCGAGATGGACAGAGAGTACATCTGCAATACCCTCCTTTTCCATCTCCATCGGCACAGCATACGTATCAGGGGCTGTTGCAGCAGATATGACGGCGCTTTGGGGGAGATCACAGAACGCTGATATCTTGCGTTTTGTGCTCGCCCCGATAGGATTCTCGCTCCTCCCGACAATGATATCTGCATGCAGTCCCAGCTCCCGCAGGGCTTTCACCGAGTGCTGGGTGGGTTTTGTTTTCATGTCCCCCATCGTGTCCTCGGGGATCAGGGTCACGTGGATCAGGATATAATCATGGGCAGGCAGTTCACCCCGCATCTGGCGGATCGCTTCTAAGAACGGCATACTCTCAATGTCACCGACTGTCCCTCCGACTTCCACAAGGCAGATGTCCGCTTTTGTCCCGTCAGGGAATTCTTCCTCTGCCGCCTGCCGGATGCAGGTCTTGATCTGGTCGGTGATATGGGGGATAATCTGCACGGTCTCCCCAAGAAAATCGCCCCTGCGCTCCTTTTCGATGACCGTGCGGTACACCTTTCCGGTAGTGATATTATGAGCGGCGGTGAGCTCGATGTCAAGGAACCGTTCATAGTTGCCGAGGTCGAGATCAACCTCGCTTCCATCCTTGAGCACAAAGACTTCCCCATGCTGTGCCGGGTTCATCGTCCCTGCATCAATATTGAGGTAGGGATCGATCTTCACAGCCGTTACCCGGTAGCCACGGTTCTTCAGGATACGCCCGACAGAAGCTGCAGTGATCCCTTTCCCTAATCCGCTCATCACGCCGCCGGTGATAATAATATACTTCACGTGATCTCCCCGATTGATTTACATTTTGCTCACCATACCTATTAGTGTTATCTTATCGTGGTGAGGGAGGAAATTTCAGGCAGGTTCTGGCTGGATTTTTCCCCGCGACCATGCGACCATGATTCACATCCGGATAATTACCATGGACAATTGCTGGTACAAAGTAACATTAATTTGTGCTAAGAATCAAACGTGATAGATATGAAAATCAGGCAATTTGTTTACATTCTGGCGATTCTCTTATTGATTGCTGGTTTCGTCCAGCCGGTTGCAGCGGCAGAAAATGAAACGAAAGATGCTGGAACTACCTTTTACAACGCAGGTGTACAGTTACTGAATTCAAATGAGTATCAAAGAGCAATTGAACTTTTTGACCAGGCACTTGCATCAGATACAACAATGATCCGGCAATCAGACGCGCTTCTGTATACCTACCAGGGTAAATCGTATGCTTTAATTCAGCTGAATAAATACGATGATGCAATCCAGACCATTGATCAGGGGCTGGCGATCTATCCCAAGGATTTCATGTTATGGAACAATAAAGGATACTCCCTTTCCAAACTCGAGAATTACAAGGAAGCCCTCAAGTCCTATGATATGGCAATCAGCTTTGACCAGAACTTCACACCATCCCAGATCAACAAGGGCGACACCCTCTACAAAATGGGAAGGTTCCAGGACGCTGTCGATGCCTACAGTAAGGCAAATGTAACAGATCCGGGTAACAAGCAGGCAATGGACGGGCTCGATAAGGCTAAACAGGCTGCAG
This sequence comes from Methanoregula sp., assembly GCA_003141335.1. GTDB lineage: Archaea > Halobacteriota > Methanomicrobia > Methanomicrobiales > Methanospirillaceae > Methanoregula. The sequence goes on from PLLR01000017.1 coordinate 8,304, forward strand.
CATCAGAAATTCCCCTCACCACCATTGCACTGGTTGTCATTCTCATCATCGCTGCCGGCGGCGCAATCTATTATATACAATTCCGAAAACCCGCAGAAGAAAAAACAGCAGAAAAGAAAACGAAAGGAAAGAAAAAATAACTCTTTTTTTTAATTTTTATTGGTCGTCACAGCAAAAGCGGCAGAAGTCCGGGAAAGCATCGTCATCTCTTCATTGTCAGTAAATACTTCTCCTTCTGCAAATGCAACTCGCCGCCCCTTCCGGATTATGCGACCTTTTGCAATAATACAACCGTCCTGCACTCCCCTGATGAAACTTGTGGATTCAGAAATGGTTGCGATGCCTTCAGTTTTGGAAAGCAGCGGATAGAGAGCAAGCGCCATCGCTTCATCTGCAATTGCCGCAAGTATCCCGCCCTGTAACCACCCGACGCCGTTGTGCATATCAGGGCGGACCTGCATTTTCAGTACCGCTTTTCCCGGCTCTACGCTGACCACATCGATCCCCATAAGGCAGAAAAAAGGATTGGCATACTTTCCATCTTTTTTTATATTTTCCAGATATGACATTGTCCTCCTACCTGATTTTGGAATATAAGGGGATTAAGATTATCCTTTCCCCGCCTTTGCAATCTGTTTATAATGTCCGCAAAACGACGTATGCTGTATGCAGGACCCAGAAATTAAAGAGATGCTCGCTGATTTGATCTGGCTTAACGCCCTCATTGCAACAGAACTCATCCAGATCACCGAGAACACCTCGGTTATCCTCAGGAAATCCCCGCCACCGGAGAGCTGCTCAAAAGAGCACAATGCACTCCGTGAAACTGCGCTCCTGATGGCAGATAAATACCGGCCCGGCACCATGCTGGCACACCACCTCGGCAAACACCAGTAATGTTATGGGGATTCCCGCTGAAAAGTACCGGAATGAACATCACGGATGTAAGCATGAATACGACAACGAAACTGTCCATCATCTCCTGAATACATGGTTTTGACCATCAGGCAGCAATCGATACCCGACACTACACATCATGACTACAACTCCAGAGAGAAAATACAGCCTTGTTATCCCCGCGTATAATGAGGAGGACCGGATCTCGCCGCTTTTTGACGCCATCACCGGGTTTGACGGTGAGCTCATCGTTGTATGCGACGGGACTGACGGTACTGCGGACGTAGTTGACAGGATCGCAACCCGCAGGCAGGATCTGACTATCCGCTGCCTCCGGTTTGACCACCGGCTGGGAAAAGGCGGGGGAGTGATAGCAGGTCTCATGGCAGCCCGGTCACCTCTTGCCGGATACTGCGATGCCGATGGCTCTACAAGTATCGATGAGATGAAACGCCTTTTTTTAACGCTTTCCACCGCTGATGGTGCAATTGGCTCTCGCTGGGTATCGGGGTCAACACTTAAAGTGCGCCAGAGCGTCCTGCGACAACTTGAGAGCCGTGCATTCAACCTGCTCATCAGGATCCTGTTTGGTCTGGCCTACCACGATACGCAGTGTGGGGCAAAGGTATTTAAAAAATCAGCAATTGATGCAGTATTGCCAAAGATGATTTCCCGGGGATTTGAATTCGATGTCGAACTACTCTGGAGACTCCGTACTGCAGGATGTCGGGTTGTCGAAGTACCCATTGCGTGGAAGAACAAAGAGGACTCCCGGGTCCAGAAAAGGGATATGATCAGGATGCTTGCAGGTCTTTTTACGATCAGGTTTGGTTTTCGACAACCATGATCCCGGCATCGCGTGAAGAACAGAAGAAAGAGGCGTTCCGGCTCTTTGAGGACGGGCGGCACCAGGAATCATTGCAGCTCTGCACTATCCTCCTTGAGAGCGGCAGGGACTCTGCTGTTGAAGTGCTCGCTGCCACTAACCTCTACTATACTGGTAAACTCGAAGATGCCGAAGTATTTTTCCGGGATCTTGCCCAAAAAATGCCGGATTCATCCTATGTCCACAGCTACCTTGCAAAAGTGCTCGAGGCACGAAAGGATGAGGGTGCAATTGCAGAATTTGCAACCGCAGTTCATCTCGATCCCACAAACCAGGACGCACTCAGGAGCTATGCAGGGTATCTCATCACACACAGGGACTACCGGGGGGCACTACCGGTATTACGGCGCCTTGTACAGCTTGGGAAAAAACCCGGTGACGTACAAAACCTGATGCGGGTGCTGATTGAGATTGGTGAGCCGGAAGAAGCTCTCACTACGCATTCCGTACTTGGAGAGGATGCTGCAAAAACCCACGAATATGTTGATGCACTTATAAAGACCGGTAATTTCCATGCAGCCGCCCAATCGGCATACAGGATGTACCGCGATACAAAAGATCCCGCCCTGCTCCGCAAATATCTCGATACTCTTTCGCGGTACGATGTACCTGCATCGCTCGAGGCATATTCCTCCTACATTCAGGAGGATCCTGATGCGGAAATCCTGTTTGATTATATCCTGCTCTTAAAATCCAAAGGGGATTATGGTACAGCACTTGCTGTCATTCCAACCCTCCTTGAACATGCACGTGATCCGGTATACCGGCTTTTGGAATGCGATCTCCTCGCAGCACTCGGCCAGGAGGAAAAAGCACTTACGGCCTTTGAAACCCTGATCCGGGATGAACTGGTATCAAAAAATGACCTGGACACGCTTGCCCTGATCATCAGTAAGTACCGCAAGTACCTGAAGGCGCATGTCCCTGAGGATAACGCCACCCGACGATTCCTTGATATCGTTTCAAAAGATGTGAACGTTGCAAGCCTCCTTGAAACGGCACGTTTCTATGAGGAGCGGGGAAATGTGATCGAGGCACGATCATGGTATTACCGGGCATACCGGGCTGACTTTTTAGCCGGAGGTCTTGACTATGCAAAATTCTTATCAGCACACAGCGAGGAGCGGGAATGTGAAAAAGTGATGCTGTATATCCTGTCCAATGTGAAAAAAGGCGCTGATGTCGGGCGTGTGGCAACAGTGATCCTTGATAAGCAGGGGAAGATGTACCAGTTAAAACGCCTGATGGAGCAGCTGATAAAAAAACTCGAAGAACGACGGGCGACGTTAAACTCAGAGGGGTTGGAGCTGCTTGCCATCGCTTTTTTCATTGCCGCAACCAATGCTCAGGAAGAGATGGATTACGCAGGCTGCAAGTATTACTGTCTCTGCGGGATAGACGTGATGCCGGCGCATACCCGCGCCATCAGGCTCGAGGATTACCTCCAGCTGATCCGGGTATGCAAGGAGCGATCAATCGCCGATCGACCGATAATGAATGCACCGCAGACAAAAAAGCGTTCGGTTGCAGTTCCCAAATCACAGGTCATCACCGATCAGCTCGGGCTTTCAGAACAGGAGCAAACGATCGTTGAATTCCTCCGGTCGCACCGGAAAGCCAGCGAGATGGACCTGCGCAAACTACTGGGCACCCGCAGGGTGGCAGGCATAGTGAACCAGATCATCCAGAAGGCGGCATCGCAGGGGTTGTCACTTATCAGCAAGAAAGGGGTTGGAGAGGATGGAGAGGTCTATGAATATACCGGAACCTGAACAGATGGACCAGCGCCGGCTTGAGAGCATCAATATCATCAATGCACTAAGACGGGGAACGGTTCCTGCAAGCGGACTTGAGCGTATCGCCGTTGGTCTCGATGTTGAAGAGGGCGTAATCGGAAAACAGCTGGATTACGTGGCTCAGGGAGGCGGCGACACAAAATTTATCCGGGGCGAGTACGGGAGCGGCAAGACATTCCTCGTTGCGCGGGCACTTGAGATCGCACGCACCAAAGGTTTTGTCACCACTCATGTCGTCATATCCTCCTCAACGCCACTCTATAAACTTAAAGGAATCTACCAGCAGATCTGTGCGAACCTCAGGACAAACGATGAGGAGCATGCCATCAAAACTATCATCGACAACTGGCTCTTTTCCATTGAAGAGCGCTTACTTTCTGTCAGCGGGAGCGAAGTTGAAGATGCTGCTCTTGAAGCAGCGACCGAGCGGGAGATCGAAGCATCTCTATCGGGTATCAGTGAAGTAAACTCCGCACTTGCTGCTGCATTACGCACCTATTACAAGGCGAACAATGCCGGTGAATTCCAGCTTGCCCAGTCAGCATTGGGGTGGATCGCCGCTGAACCCAATATCGGCAGGGACTTCAAACAGAAAGCAGGGATCCGGGGTGATATCGATGACACCATTGCCTTTATTTTCCTCCGCGGGCTCGTTGCCATCATCCACGGGGCAGGTTACCGGGGCATCGCCATTGCGGTAGACGAGATGGAAACTACGCAGGGACTCCAGCGCAACCAGCGGGAAAAGGGTTACCAGACGCTCGTGCAGATTATTGATGCACTTGACCGCGGAGATATGTCACGCTGCTACTTCCTCTTTACCGGAACTCCTGCGATGTATGATGGTTCACGGGGCATACGCTCCGTTCCCCCGCTCTTTGATCGGATCAGTGTAGTGCAGACTGATGCATACCGGAACCCGCGGCAGCCCCAGATTATCCTTGCGAAGTTTGACACATCAAAACTCGAACTGGTTGCACTCAAGGTAGTGGATGTGTATGCAGAGGCATATGCTGAGCCGGACCGGGAGCGGATCTCGCACCGGTTCATCCGTGCGATGATCAAGAAAATCACCACACGATTTGGAGGACGGGTGGATGTTATCCCGAGGATATTTTTAAAGGAATTTGTCGATGTGCTCGACAAGTGCGAACTCTATGAGGACTATAATCCTGCAGATGGCTATGATTTTGATACTGAACATCTGAAAGGAGAACTCAAAAAAGAAGAAGAGGCGGTGATGGTGGTCAGGTTCTGATCACCCCGGTATGACAGGATTATACGTATTTAACGTGCAAAGTACCGGTATGAGATGGGCGTGCCTTCTGATTATTACCGCAGCGTTGATTTGGGTTGTTACCACTCCTGTCGGGGCCGCAACAATGCTTACCATCTCCGCATCACCCCAGCAGGCGCATATCGGTGATGTTGTCACGATCAACGGGACAGTCTCGGGCATTACGACAATCGCCGTCTATCTCTTTGTGACAGGCCCGGATCTTGATACCCGGGGGGTAACACTGGATAATCTCAATATCCCTGCAGGACGCGGATTATTCACTACAGCACCGGTACGACTCAGTGATGACAGCTGGACATATACCTGGGATACGTCTGTTATTCTTGGAGAGATGAGCCCGGGAAAATACACCGTGTATGTCGTAAGTTCGCCTGTCGATCGTTTAAGGAATGTAGAGGAAGATGTGGCCACAGCCGAAGTAGAGTTTCTCGCATCGGATAAACCCGTAACCGAAACCCCGCTAAAACCCGCTATTCCCGTTATTGCGGTGGGAGTTGCAGCAGCTCTGGGAGTGTGTGTATCCCGGCAGCAGGAAAAAAGAAGATAACAGCGGTTTTTCAAAGTTTTTTTAATAATTCACTGTTGATTAGTAAACAAATAAAATTCAGAGTTATCCGTATCAATAGAATTTCCTATAAAAATCGTATTATTCGAATATTACAGGAGAATGTCCATTTTTTACAATTGCGATGAACGCCGCCGCCCCCGACGGGGCGCCCCCGCGGCGGTTTAAGTGACTGAAAATGCTGAAACCTCCTTGCCCCGCCGTGCCTCGGAGAGGCCCTGAGGCGGGGGACTCTCGTACCTAATCGATTTTCATGATTCCGGAGTGAACCCGATTGATTCGTATCCGGACCGTTTCTTACCCTAATACTGCCGTCGGATTTTAACGGACTGGGCATGAGCGTACAAACCTTCTGCTTCTGCAATGGTCTCTACAATATCCCCGATGGTCTCAAGACCGTTTTTATCAATCATCTCAACGGATGCCGTTTTGCAGAAATGATTCACATCGAGTCCTGAGTACGTCTTGGCATACCCTGCGGTCGGGAGCACGTGGTTGGTCCCCACCGCATAATCACCACAGGCAACCGCCGAGTAGCGCCCGACAAAGATCGCACCTGCGTTCTTCACCCGGGTGACCACGGTTAAGGGGTCAGCGACCTGTATTGAGAGATGTTCCGGGGCGACAGCGTCAGAAGCTTCAATCGCCTCTTCCATGGTGCTGACTACCATGTAGCCGGAATTCCTGAGCGCCTGCTCGATGATCGCTCTCCGCGGTGCAACTTTTGTCATCGCTTCGATCTCACGGCCGACTTTTGCCGGGAGGGTTTTGTCGGTGGAGATCAGGATACAGGCGGCATTGGGGTCATGTTCGGACTGGGCAAGGATATCGGCGGCAACAATGCGGGGGTCGGCGGTCTCATCGGCAATGATCCCGATCTCGCTTGGGCCTGCCGGGAAGTCGATCTCCACCTTTTCGCGCAGCATCATCTTTGCAAGCGTCACGTATACATTACCGGGTCCGACAATCTTCTGCACCGGCCGGATGGATTCAGTACCCAGCGCCATAGCGGCGACTGCCTGCGCACCACCGGCATTATAGATCTCGGTGACACCGGCGATGTCCAGCGCAACGAGGGTTAACGGCTTGATGGGAGGCGGGGAGCAGGCGCAGATCTCCTTTACCCCTGCTACGCGGGCCGGGACCGCACACATAAGAGCGGATGACGGGTAAGCTGCCCGGCCACCGGGAATGTAAAGCCCTACGCGGTTCAAAGGGGTGGTCTTGATGCCCAGCACAATACCGGGCTCCATCTCCTGCAGCCAGAGGTCGCGGGGTTTCTGGAGTTCGTGGAAGCGCTCGATGCGTGCATGAGCTTCGACAAGGCTCCCGATGATCTGTGCATCGACCTTTTCGTAGGCTTCCTCGCGCTCGTCAACCGACACGGCAATGTCGGTCAGCACACAGTGCTTCTTTGCAAGATCTTTAAGTGCAGCATCCCCCTCGTTCTGCACACGGCCAATGATCTCTGTTACGGTGGCGCGAACATCTTCCAGGCTTGACTTCCTGCCAGCGAGCCACGCATCGATCCCGACTGCCTTCCACATAGTGCCAAAAGCTTCGACAGGAAAGATTGTTAAAGTTTCGTTACCGGAAATTACTGCTGAACAGGGCTATGCACACAATGTGTGCGATTAAAACAACATAGTCAAACGATTTCTTTTCCGGATTACATCACGCGCTGATATTTTTTCCCGTGATTGCGATCTTAGTCAAACCTGTTTAGGGCAGGTTATGATCCTGACTTTACGGATATTACCAGGATATTCCTGCAGGTCAACTACGCTTTTAGTTCGAAGTCTGGATCCATAAAAAATGATTCCTAAATGCCCCACCCACACTTCCCCCCTTGTTTTTTGTAATAGTGCTGGTGGTATTCTTCCGCCCGGTAAAATTCCGGTGCCGGCATGATCACGGTCATAATTTTGCCAAACCTGAATGCACCGGAAGCCTCAATAGTCTCTTTGGATCTTCTGGCCATTCGTCCCTGTTCTGCGTCATGGTAAAAGATCACGGAGCGATAATTTGTGCCTTTGTCAGGACCCTGTCGGTTCAGTTGTGTCGGGTCATGGACCGACCAGAAAACATCGAGAAGTTGTTCGTAGCTGACTTTTGAAGGATCATACGTTACCTGCACAACCTCCGCATGTCCGGTCTGCCCGGTACAGACGTCTTTATAGGTGGGATTTTTGAGCGTGCCTCCCATGTACCCGACCTCAGTTGTTACAACACCGTTCACTTTACTGAACACTGCTTCAACACCCCAGAAACAGCCGGCACCAAACGTCGCTGTTTTATATGGACCCACCTCACCGGTCATGGTAATTACTTCCCATTATGCCTTGAACCGTGAGCAGTATTAGATTCTTCTTCCGGGTGTCCGTGAAATCTATTTTTTTCAATTACCTTTATTGGTGAAAAAACAACATTTTTAGCATGAAGCGATTGTACCGCTCAAAAAAAGAACGGATGCTGGGTGGAGTCTGTGCCGGTCTTGGTGAACACCTTGATGACCAAACGGTTATCCGGCTTATCCGGGCAGTAGTAACCGTCCTGTCTCTTGGAACGGGTATTGTAGTCTATATTTTTGCATGGATCCTCATCGCCGAAGAAGACACGGCTGGTTCAGCACCACCGTCTCCAAAATCAGGAGGAATCACCTGATATTTCATCATTTGCCAGTACATATTCTTTGAACAGGAATTACCATGAAGATCCTTTTTGTTGTCTGCGGCGAAGGGCTCGGGCACGCATCCCGTTGTCTCCATCTTGGCCATTACCTGCATCAGCAGGGACACACCGTTCATTTTGCCGGATACGGGAAATCGTATAATTTCATGGAACAGCACAAGTGCAGCAACCTGCACCGGACGCACCGCGAAGTCTGTCTTGAAGGGGAGAACGGTTTCTTCAGCCTGAAAAAGACACTCTGGTGCTCGAAATGGATCATGTATGATATGATGAGATCGGGCCTGAGTGTCCGACGACTCATCCGTGAACATCATTTCGATTGTGTGGTATGCGACACCATGTATGGCGGTGTGCTTGCGGCCCGGCTCGAAAAGACGCCGGTTGTATTCATTACAAACCAGAACCACTTCAACGGGCCCAATGGCGCGACCAACCCGGTCTGGAAGACCCTCAATTTTCTCATCAGGAGGTACATCCGCATCTCCAACAAGGTTATCATCCCTGATTATCCGGCACCGGATACGATCAGCGAATACAATATTGTCATTCCGAAAGGCGAGGAAAACCGGTACGCGTTTACCGGGCCGTTTTATGAATTTGATCCGGCACGGTACACATACGCCCAGGAAACCATCTTCACCAGTTTCGGGGGTGAACCGTACAAACTCCCGATGTACCAGATGTTAAAGAAGATCTCCGACCGGCGCAAAGACCTCTTCTTTGATGTCTTTTATACCGGGACTGTACTACCGGATTCTTCAGACAATTTTGTAACCCATGGGTATGTCCCGGATCTCTACGAGCACCTTGCCAGGGCAAAAATCGCAATTGTACATGGAGGACTTACCACGTTGCACGAAGCCCTGCTCTTTGAAAAACCGGTGCTGATCATCATGGACCCGAACCACCCGGAACAGCAGAATAATGCAAAAAAGATCGTGGATATGGGAGCGGGCACATCGATCGACGGGCGACATGCGACACTGGACATGCTGGAGAAAAAAATTGCCGAGACGATGACCTGTTGCCCCAGGCCCTTCCGGCTTGTTCACGCATCGATCAATGGCAGGAAGAATGCCACCGGGGTCATCATAACTGTTGCAAAACACCGGCAACCTTAATACGGTGACCCGGACGTAATGTTTCAATGTGGATCTTATCATGCCGGTTAATAGTGAAATAAAAAACATCAAAATCGAAGACGAACTCCGGGTATGCCCTGCATGTGGGTATGAGTACGGGTTTCACACTTCGTTTCTCAAGGTAAATGCCGGTCGAGACTCCCCCATTAAATCCACGCGGGAAGTCTACCAGGTGATTCTCATATGCCCGGAATGCGGTGCACGGTATGATGTGGGATGGCGTGTTTCGTTTACGGAATCAGAGAATCGTGTTTTAAGGACCACGGGCCATCAGATATCAACATTGTAGACCGGTAGATGCATTTTTAGAAGGTGTGCCAATCCATACCAATTTTTATAGGAACCGTAATAAAAAAAGGGCCCATCCATGAATACGCTCCCGAACTCAGTGGTTATGGTTGTTCACGGTCCTGAAATATTTGACCGTGGGGATGTAGCGTGGCTTATGGATGTAGTCTCCCCAAAACGTATCATTGTCGCCGGAGTTATGGCAAGGACTGCTGCAGAGGAATCAGGGTTGCCGGTGGAATTCAACGCACAACCCCCGAGCAGGGTTATTCTTGCACTGGATGATGCGGTGTTTCTTGCAAATCGGGGAAAGACTGCAAAAACCGGGGAGATATTTGGGAATATTGTTGCATCCCGTCTTTTAGATAACGGGCTTGTGCATCTCGAGTGCTCGGGCAGGATCATCTATTGCTGGAACAACGGGGACGAAGAACTGGCCGGGTTACTTTCGTGTCTCACGGNNGAAGCGGTATATGTGAATGGTATCGTCATCGGACGGGCTACCGCGGAAGAAGTCGTCCTCCGGAGTACCGGATACCTGGTTGAACCCCGTTCCGGTCTGGAACCCAAACCGCATGGGCTTGAGAAGTTATCATTGAGCAGGAATTTCGATATCAGTACAGCGTGGTGCAAGAGCGGACCAATCAGATCAGCAGCACCCCGGATGAAAGGAAGAGCGCTCTGCAACGGGCGTGTGCTTGTGATCGATCACTGTGGTCATGAGCTCTACGCGAGGTTACCGGAAGACTGCTGTGGCGTGCTTGCGATTGGGGATGATACGACGGCAGTATGTGGGCATATCTGCTCTCACCGCGGAATTCCTGTGCTTGGGATTGTAGATGGTGACATAGATGCGATCGTCCCATCCGCATTTACTCCCGGCTCCGTAATTGTTGAGGCGCTGGGTGAACGGGATGACGATGTAGGTAAAGAGATCGCCAGGAAAGTGCCGGATGCCCGGATCGTCTGGGATGAATGGGTGAAGAAGATGATCGAGTATCTCAACAGGCGGGTGCGTATTGTCATTGACCTGAGGGAAGACTTGTGATGCAGTGTGCTGAGTGCAAGGGAAAGGGCTTGTGCGGGCTGCCCCGCTGCCCCATTGTAAGCCGGTTCCATGCACAGGTCGTAGTGAAACCCGCGAGCAGTTACCAGGGAAGTTCCCCCTCGGTCTTCATCGGGAGTTTTAACTATCCTGATATGCATGGCGGACCGCTGCTCATCAATGACAGTGATAACCCCCCGGACTGGCTCGCTCACAACCTCGGGATGGAGGACATCGTCGGTATCCGTGCCCGGACCATCCGCGGGAATTCAGCACTTCACGCGGTCTCCGGCAACCTGCAGGAGATCGCACTCTCCACAATACCCCTTGATGTGGATGTCACATTTGAAAAGCCGGTCACATTCAGTCTCAATTTTGACGGGACGATTGCACCGGTCGGGTTTACCGGTTCAGTAAAAAAAATTGATATACTTGGCAATGCACGGGTTGAACGGGTTGTTGACCGTATCACGTCCGATACGGATATCATTGCGACCGATGCCTGTGTTGCGCTCAGTGAATCTGCAATTGATGTGTACCAGATCTCAAAGCTGATGACAGCAGGTCTCCTTGGCAAACGGCGGAGATTCGTACCCACGCGATGGGCGATCACTGCCGTTGATGATACCCTGTCCATTCATCTTAAAAAAGAGATCGCACGCTATCCCCCGATTGAAGAGATACGTCTCTTCACCGGAGAAATTTTTGGGAACAGGATCATCTGTATTCTTGTCCCCGGAGACTGGAAGTACGAGATGATCGAGTGCTGGGGACGGCAGTCACTGTGGGCCGGGGAAGAGGAGGTTATTGTGCAGGACCGTGAAGGGATGACGAAGAAGGGTTATTCCCCGATATCAGGTGCTTATTACTCCGCTCGGCTCGCGGCCGGTGAATATCTTAAGAATGTACGGCGGTCAGCCCGGGTCATCATCATCCGGAGCATCTCCCGTGATTACTGGGCACCGCTTGGCACCTGGGTGATTCGTGAAGCTACAAGAAAGGCGATGACAAATCCATTCATCACGTGTGAATCGCTTCAGACTGCTGTCGGCCATGCGGTCCTGCTCACCGGCTCTGACCGCTGGGTGCCATACAGCACGCTCATCCCCGAGCTGCGGACCCAGCGGACACTCTTTCAATTCTGATCGGCCACACGTCATTCCTTTGCAAATACTATATCCCTCCCGGTTGCTGATGTCGACGAGTATTCGGTTCCTGAATGAAAGGATTTTCCATCCTGACTGATGGTGATGTTCTCGTTGCCGTGGGTGTCCGGTTCATTTGACATATTCGAGATCATCTGGTATGTTTTATTCCCAAGATATGTCCAGCTGCCCTTGTTCCGCATATTGTCGCCGTTCCCCCTCATGTCGTAATTGAACGTGAACGTCCCATCCGGTATAAACCCATACCAGATTTTTGCTCCGTTTCCCCGTTGCGTCTGGTCCCAAAGGCCCACAATCGAAGAATAGTTGTCACTCCATTCAGTTCCCGTTTCGTTTGATGTTTGTATTACGTGGTCGGCGATCAGCCACCCATCGGGGGATCTTCCATCTTTTGTCTGAAGCGTGACATGATTCCATTCCACAGCACCATTCAGTGTGTATTCCCAGATTGTGACAGAATAATTATCACACGAGGAAAAACCTGCGACTTCTTTACGGTCATTTCCCTGGACATTGTATCCGGGGGAATTCCACAGTATATCATCGGTATTTTGCCAGTAATCTGCCCGTGCCGGGTCGGAGATACACAGGTTCACATATCCTTTTCCGATCGGTTTTTCTGGTGTATTTACGGGAGTCACGCATCCCGCAACCATGATTACCAGAAGCAGCATTAACCAAAACCCCTTATTCATCATGATTTCATATGGCCGGCAGAGTGAACTGAATTACAAGCACCCGGGCTTCTTTTCCCCCTGCATTTGATTTATTTCTTATGCTTTATATGCCTGTGCAGATTTCGACTGCAGGTTGTACCGCTCCCGGATATTTTCAAGTGTTTCAATATCGGGGATGTCCTTATCGTCCCTGATCCGGATAAATCTCGGGAAACGGAGGGCAAATCCTCCTTCGTAGGTAGGACTGACCTGAAGTTCGGCATATCCCACTTCAAACACCAGTCCGGGTTCAAACGTCACCTCTTTACCGGATTTTTTTATGACACGGTCTTTCAGCAGGTCATACACCTCAAGAAGCTGCTCATCGGAAAATCCGGTTGCCACCCGGCTGAGCGCGATGAGTTTTCCCCCATCCTGGCATGCGACGAGGAATGAACCAAAGACATGCGCACGCTTCCCCTCCCCCCATTCTCCGCCAATCACTGCAAGGTCAAGGGTATCCACGTCAGGTTTAATCTTAATCCAGTTCTTACCCCGCTGACCCGGAGTGTAGGCTGAAGCGGGAACCTTGATCATGATCCCTTCGTGACCGGCAGCGAGTGCCTCGTTATACATCTTTTCGATCTCATCTGGATCGCTGCTGACCACCTGCGGCGCGACATACCTGTTCACCACGTTCATGAGTATCTTCCTGCGTTCAGAAAAGGACAGATCGATGATCGTCTCACCATCAAGGTAAAGGATATCAAAGACATTGGGGACCAGCTCGATCGCTTCCTGCGCCTCTGCCACGTCATGACGGCGCCGGAACCTCCGGAGCACGGACTGGAACGGCATAGGCCTTCCATCTTTGATCGCAATAATCTCCCCGTCGAGGATCACATCGTGTTCGGTCGCTGCCAGAAGTGCCTCGATCACATCTGGAAGTGCCCCGGTCACATCCTCAAGCCGGCGGGAGTACATCCTCGCCCAGTTCCCTTTTTTGTGAAACTGGAACCGGGAGCCGTCATACTTGAACTCGGCAGCGATCTGCCCGTGCTCTTTGATCATATCCGCGATTGTTCCCTGCTGGGCAAGCATCATCCGCACAGGGTGAAACTGGGTTATGCGAACGTCCCGTAATGCACCAGGACCAAGTTTGGCGAGCCGTGCGACTTCCCCCGCATCATTCAATGCCTGCATCGCATGCTCAACGAGGGCAGAATCCACTAAAAATGCCTTGGCGATCGCGTCCCGGACACTGCCTTCCCCTACACCGATACGGAGTTCTTCAAGCATGATCCTTGCCAGATACCGCCCTTCAAGCGGGTGAGCATTGCCCAGTAGCCGGCGGACCGCCAGCAGTTTTTCCCGCTGGGACTTTTTTCCTTCCAGTTCGGCGATCGCAATGAGTTCAGTATAAACATGGACGAGATCCAGGTCTTCATGGAAAAATGTAGTCTGCGACTTGATCGAAAGCAGTTCCTCTACGGCTCGCCCGGCATCTCCCGTAGTGTTGATTTTCTCGATCACCTGTTCCTTTTTTATGCCAGCTACATAGCCGATTGCTTCATACAGCAGGTTTGGGCCGATACCCAGTTTCCGTGAGCTCCAGTCAGGGAAAATCCGTCCCATAACAAACCGGACAAAAACCGGAAGTTCTTCTGGTGTCAGGTTGGGAAGAAAACGACTGATGATATCAATCATTTCGAGACGCCCGGACGTCCCTTCCAGTTGTTCGCAAGCCCGGGAAAAGTCCATAAAAAGCATGACGTTTCTCTTTTTTAGATCTTGCTTTGGCAGAGGGATTAACGTTTTGATGTTTTATCATCACGAACAGGTCGGGTTTCACCAGTTTTTGGCCGAAATCAGTTGATAGAGGACTGTCATTCCGTTGTTCTAACAAATTTATTAACCCGCGAACGTAATTTAGATATATGGACGAAGAGTGGCAGCCCGATGCGATCGTCAGGCTTAAGCTCGACCAGATCAAACGCGAATTTTTCGATTATATCGATAAAAACATTGATAAAATTGATGCAAATGTTCCTGTTTTTTACGGTCACGTCATTGCCACTCTCGAAAAAAATCTTCCCGGGGTCAGCGATGAACTCCATGATCGGTTCATCGACAGCATCACGGTTCAGGTGCTGAATGCGAGCAAACGGTCCGGCGAGATCTCGTTTATTGAGAAACTGTTTGATTATGCAGAAAGAAACAAGTGCAAGAAGACCGGAAAAGCGCTTTACGATATCCTGCTCGGCATGAAGATGATCAACCTGGGAAAATATCCTGAGGCGATCGAGCTGCTCAAAAAATACCGGACTGTTGATGCACTCATCTGCCCTGCACTAGCGTACTGTTACTTTGAATACACTCCCCAACAGGGAGGAGATATGGATCAGGAAGAACTAATCCGGGGACCCACGCCGGCAGCACTTGCCGCCCGCGAGCAGATGATCGAGCTGGTTCGCTTAAATCCCCCAATGAACCGGCTCAAAGAGATGGGTATCGGTGATGACCCCGGTATCAACAAAATCTTCTGGTTCATGTTAAAACAGGCAATTGCATGGTTCCCCGAAGATCGGGAATTTTTAAGGATCGGGCTTGAGAAGGCGACCAGGGACGGAAAGCGGGATATCAAGGCGGAACTTCTGACGGTTGCGATCGAGCGGTTCTATTCAGACATGTACTTCCTGCGGGAGCTGTATCAGTTCAAGCTCGAAAGCAGGGATGCAGGCGGAGTCGCAGGAGTTGTCAAGCAGATGATCCAGCAATACCCTGATGAGATTGAGCCTATCTACTTTGGGCTTAAACTCTCAATCATCACGGTCCGGCCCGAGGCCTACTTCCGGTTCAGGAAACTGGCACTGATTAAAAGCATACCGCAGAATGCACTTCTCCTTCTCGATTTTGCATTTGAACTGATGAGCAGTAAACAGTACGAGGCACTTGCCTGCCTGGATGAAATTAAGGTGAAGTTCGGCACCCAGCACTACTATGTGACCCTGCTCGAATATGTAGCGCATGATTTCCTTTCAGATGACGAAAAAAAGGTAAAACAGGCGAAAAAGGCGATGATCGACTCGATCGACCAGTATTGCCTGAAGCTGTTGAAGATCAAAGATACATAAAAAAACAGATCCCGATCTCTGCATACAAAAACCCTCCTCAAAAAAAAGGGAATCCTCCTGATCCTTTTTTTAAAGCGTTATGCACTGCGGGCAGGTACAGGATGTTCCGCACTGGGTGGCGATAACGAGCGTTTTTTCTTCATAGAAGAGCCCGAGCCCCTCACGGGCGCTCGCCATCACCCGTTCGGGTGTGTTATTCATCTCGCTTAAGTGGGCAAGGATGACCTGCGGCACATCCTTGCCAAGAGTTTGCAGGCACCGGGCAGCAGCGGTGTTGGACAGGTGCCCTCGTTTTGAACGGATTCTTCGTTTCAGTGATTCGGGATATGGTCCGTTCTCCAGCATATCCGGGCAGTGGTTACTTTCGAGCACGATCGCATCACAGCGCCTGAGCAGGTCAAGCATGTGAGGGGTAATGATGCCGGTATCGGTACAATAACCAAACCGTACGCCGTTTTCCCTGATGATAAATCCGCACGGCTCGGCAGCATCATGGGAGGTTGCAAACGGTTCGATCACAAAATCTCCTACAGAAAAATGCTCGTGATACCGGCATACCCGGTGGTCGATCCGTTTATCTGAAGTGCGCCGGTAGTGAAGGAAATCATGAAGTGTTCCTTCTGTTGCATAGACCGGGATATTGAGACGACGGATGAGTACGTCTAAGCCTTTGATATGGTCGCCATGTTCATGAGTGACCAGCACCGCACCGATCTGCCCGGCATCAAGGGACGCTCCGTTTATTCGCTGGAGCGTCTCTTTTGTGCTCAGTCCTGCATCCAGAAGGAGTGCCCCGCTCTGTCCTTCAAGAAAAACACAATTGCCTTTGCTCCCGCTGGCAAGAATCGTGCAGCGCATCGTCATAGTATTGGGTGTCTTCGTATTATAGTGTTTAACCAGTAACCATTTTTCCACGGTAAAAAAGGAAATCCATCAGCTTGTATCGGTAATGACATGGATAGCGGATGCCTTGACTCCTGCCGTGACCACTGCTCCAACTGCAAGCCCAAGTTCATTACACGACCTCCGTGTAATCAGTGCAATGAGTAGTGTGCCGCAGTCCACGGTAACCCGGATGAGCGGTCCGAGCGGCACCATTCTGGTAATGGTTCCGGAAAGCTGGTTGCGTGCACTGGTCTTTTTTGAACCGGACTCCGGAAGCATGAGAGTGACTTCCTCCGGGCGTATATAGAGTGCAACACGCTGACCGGGCCGGATGGACGTAATCGCTTCGAATAGAGCACTCCCTATCTCAATTTCGGCATGCCCCCCGTCGTTTGTTTTCACCACACCTTTGAGGATTGTGTCGATGCCGACAAATCGTGCGATGTCTTTGCCAGCGGGCTGGTAGAAGATGTCGTTGGTTGTGCCCACCTGGACAATCCTGCCATCCATGATTACCCCGATACGGTCTGCAAGACGCTGGCCCTGTATCATATCATGGGTCGAGAGGATAATCGTGGTGTGCAGTTCCTTGTTGATGCGGAGAATGAGGTTCTCGATGATCTCTGAGGATACCGGATCAAGATTTGCCGTTGGTTCATCAAGTAAAAGCACATCCGGTTCAGTGACCATTGCACGTGCGATTGAAACGCGCTGCATCTCCCCGCCCGAGAGTGTGATCGCCTTCCTCATGGAAAAATCGGGCAGTCCTACAAGATCGAGTGCAGAATGGACACGTTTGTCAACCTGCGATTCTTCTACCCCCCGGAATTTCAGGCCGAATGCAACATTCTCCGCCACCGTAGTATTGAGCACCGCAGGTTTCTGGAAGACCATGCCCATGCGCCTGCGAACCGAAAGTCGTTCCTTTTCATTTTCGGTTGTATCGGTGCCGTCAAAAACAATTTTCCCGGTTGTGGGGCTATCAAGAAGGTCGATGAGCCGGAGGAGTGTCGTCTTGCCGCTTCCACTCGGGCCGATCAGGGTAAAAATCTCCCCTTTCAGAATCTTGAGGTTAATTGTTTTGAGAATTTCAGTTTCACCGAATTTTTTGGTAACCGCTTCGATCCTGATCATGGCTGATACCTCCGGGAAATGAACTTCATGAGGATTACGACCATCATGGAAATGGCAAGCAGGATAATACCCAGTGCGATTGCCAGCGAAAATTCTCCCATGCCGGTTCCAAGCGCAATAGCGGTCGTCAGCACACGGGTCTCTCCCCGGATATTTCCCCCGATCATCATGGCTACACCCACTTCTGAGATGGCCCGCCCGAATCCAAGAATCACTCCTGCTAATATGGCAAACCGGGCTTCCCTGATGATCTCTAAAATACCCTGCGATTCTGTGGCGCCAAGGGATACAAGCGTGTCCCGGATATTCTGGGAAATTCCCGACAGTGCCGTAATGACAAGGCCCAACATAATGGGAATAATAAGCACGGCCTGACCCAGGATCATACCTTCCGGGGAGTAGAGCAATCCAAAAAACCCGAGCGGGCCACTCCGGGAGATTATGAAATAGACTAAAAGACCAACGATAACGGTTGGAACAGAATAGAGTGTCTGGATTAAGGTGACGAGTGCCTGTTTTCCCCTGAATTCATGGAAATGGATAAATCCACCGAGGGGTATGGTGATTACCGCCGCAAGTAATGTTGCACAGAGAGAAACGTATAATGAGAGTGCAGCAATCTGCAGGAGATCCGGGTTGAGCGTGACTATCAGGTTGATTGCCTGTGAAAAACCCTCGACTATCTCACTCACTGCGGCTCACCACGCTCTGTCGTATAGTGATTGGAGTGTGATAGTAAAAAATTGCGGGTTATCTGGCATAAAAGAAAAAGGGTTAAACCTTTTTCACATTCTGTAGGATTGCACCCGGCACAGTGCCGTATGCCTCTGCCGGTACGATCGGGATCTGACCATCCGCATTCAGTACAGCCTGACCGTCGCTGCCGAGGAGCAGATTCATGAAGTCATATCCCAAATCCGGTGTCCTTGCACTCACCGGGACGGTGGCCGCGTACACGATTGGCATACCAACTTCAGTCACAGTGGTGTTTCCCGAGGGGCGTTTTACCTGCATGGTCTTGTAGGTCGCCTCCATCTTCGGGTCTGAGAGGTCAATGTCTGCCGGGAGCGTGATGTACTTCAGCCCGCTCTGGATTGCGACACTGCTGTACTCAAAGGCATAGTCAACTTTCCCGTCTTTAAGCAGGGGGGCGATATCCGGTCCTGTTGCGGTGATCGTCAACTTCTTCGCATCCGGAGAGGGATTCGTTGCATCGATCGTCCAGATCCCATCAGCTACCGTCTTGTTCAACTTGCTGTAGGGGGTCACAAGGGTAGCAAAGATGGTCGCGTCATTATATTTTTTCTCCGCAAGTCCGATGGTCATCAGCGAACGGTATCCCGCCGGGTCCGACTTCGGGTCGCTGATCGCGTATTTCACATCGCTCCGGCCAAGGATCCTGTACCAGTTGTCAGCATTGATCTCGGTTGCATATTTGCTCGAATTGGTATAGCAGAGCACCATGGCGTTCTTGGCAAAGTTTACGTAGAACGTTGCATTGTTCGGGACCATGTACTTGGGGATGAGTGAGTAGTCCGC
>PLLR01000107.1 GCA_003141335.1 Methanoregula sp.
AGAGGAAGTCCTTTCACTCCATGCAGGTGACCATGTCGAGCTTTCCGGCATTGTCTATACCGCACGGGACGAGGCGCACATGCGGATGCAGGAAGAGGGTATCCCGTTTGATCCACAGGGTGCGGCGATCTATCACTGCGGCCCGGTGGTGCAGGACAAGCGGATCATTGCCGCCGGTCCCACTACCTCTGCACGGATGAACGAACTCTCCGGGTTCTTACTGGACCGTGGGGTCCGGGCTCTCATTGGCAAAGGGGGTATGGGAGTACGGGTTCGTGAACAGCTCAAAAACCGGGGCATTTACCTTGCGTTCACCGGAGGTTGTGCGGCACTCGCAGCATCGCATATGACGCTGAAAGGGGTATTTTTCGAGGACCTTGGGATGGCAGAAGCGATCTGGATTATCGAACTTGACCACCTCCCGCTTGTTGTTGGCATCGATGCGCAGGGCAACGATATCTTTGATGCAGTAATGAGACATGCAAAACAGGAATATGAACGGTACCGGAAATTATGAGTCTCATTGCGGACGGGAATATAAAGAATAGGTTTTTTTCACCCCCGCTGCTATAGTATACGATAGGACGCTCATGAAACTCGCCATTGACGAGACCCGGTGCAAGGGTTGCAATCTCTGTACGAAGGTCTGCCCGTATAAGATTTTTAAAGAAGGAAAAAAAGCCAACCGCCGGGGCATGATAATCCCTGAACTCGATCGTCCCGAACGGTGCCCGAACTGCCGGCTCATGAACCTCTATGGACGCACACTCTGCGGTGTCTGCCAGCTTACCTGTCCTGACCAGGCAATCCACTGGGTGGAGGAACAACCGTACGAACCCCAAAAGGTGGCGATTGAATATTGACACGGATTGAGTTCTGGCAGGGAAATACTGCCTGTGCCGAGGGGGCGCTTGATGCAGGTTGCCGGTTTTTCGGGGGATACCCCATTACACCGTCGACGGAAATTGCCGAGCATATGGCAATCAAACTCCCGAAAAAGAATGGTGTTTTCATCCAGATGGAAGATGAGATCGCCGGGATTGCTTCGGTGATTGGGGCATCATGGACCGGGGCACGTGCAATGACAGCGACCAGTGGGCCCGGCTTTTCCCTGATGATGGAGAATATCGGGTATGCAGCGATGACCGAAACCCCCTGTGTTATCGTGAACGTGCAGAGGGGTGGCCCTTCAACCGGCCAGCCGACCATGGGTGCACAGGGGGATATGATGCAGTGCCGGTTTGGCTCTCACGGGGACTATTCAATAATTGCTTTATGCCCTGCAAGCGTCCAGGAAATGTACGATCTTACTGCCAAAGCATTCAATCTCGCGGACAAGTACCGGGTGCCGGTATTCCTTATGGCGGATGAGATTATCGGGCACATGCGGGAGAAGATCATCATTCCGGATTCCATTACGAATGTGCCGCGCAGGGAACTGGTCAAAGGTGTTCTTCCCTTCAAACCGGACAATGATCTTATACCCGGGTTCCCTCAGTTTGGCAAAGGGTACGGGGTTCATGTAACCGGCCTTACCCACGATGAACGGGGATACCCGTGTACTACGAACCCAAAGCTGCATGAGACACTTGTCAGGAGGCTTGTGGACAAGATTGAATCAGCCCGGCNNGTCTGGCCATTTCCCGAATACGTATTGGGGGAATTCAAAAACGTCCGGCGTTTCCTCGTGCCCGAAATGAACCTGGGGCAGATCGCCCGCGAGATTGAGCGTCATGTGAAAGTACCGGTCATGGTCCTCCCGAAACTGGGCGGTGATCTGCATACTCCTGCAGAACTGTTTGCAGCACTGGAGGCGCAATAATGAGTTTTGAGGACTGGTACCGCCAGGATCGCCTCCCGCATATCTACTGTGCCGGATGCGGTAACGGTACAATTATCAACTGCACACTTGCTGCAATTGACCAGATGGCGTGGAAGAAGGAGGAAACGGTTTTTGTCTCCGGGATCGGGTGTTCTTCACGGGCACCCGGCTATATTGTTACCGACTCACTTCACACAACGCACGGGCGTGCAATTGCCTTTGCAACCGGGGTGAAACTGGCGAATCCCGATCTCAATGTCGTGGTCTTCACGGGTGATGGCGACCTTGCAGCAATCGGGGGCAACCATTTCATTCATGGATGCCGTCGGAACATTGACATTACCGTGGTCTGCATGAACAACCAGATCTACGGCATGACCGGGGGACAGGGCAGCCCGACAACGCCGATGGGATGTTTTTCATCCACCACTCCGTATGGATGTGCAGAAGCACCGTTTGACCTCTGTGAGCTTGCCATTGCAGCAGGGGCCAACTATGTTTCACGCTGGACTTCCTATCATGTAAAAGAGCTTGAAAAAGCCGTGCATGCCGGATTGCAGACCCCGGGTTTTTCCTTCATCGAGGCGCTGGTGCAGTGCCCGACCGCATTTGGACGCAGGAACAAGTTCAAACAGGTGGGTGACCAGGTAGACTANNATCATCCTTTCAGCAGTAATTCTGGGGAGGGCAGCCGTGATGCACGACAACAAGTTTGCCGTCCAGACACAGGTCTATGGTCCCGAAGCGAGAGGCGGGGCTTCGATGAGCGCGGTAATTATCGATGATGTACCTATCCTGTATCCCAAGGTTGCGACCCCGGATATCTATGTGATCATGTCCCAGGAAGGTTTCGAGAAGTATGGTGCAGGTGCAGACGAAAAAGCGGTGATGCTGGTCGATTCAACGCTTGTCTTCTCCCGCCCGAAGTGCAGGTGCATTGAGATCCCGGCAACCCGGGAAGCAAAACAGAGCCTGGGCCGCGATATCGTTGCAAATATCGTGATGCTGGGGGCGCTGGTCGCCTCAACGCATGTCGTAAGCGAAGCGGCACTGGAAAAAGCGATCCTTGACTCTGTGCCTAAGGGCACTGAGGTACTCAACCAGAAAGCGATGAAAAAAGGTATTGAACTTGCTGCAGGGAGCTCACAACCATGAAATTACGCGAATACGAGGCAAAAAAGGTGATCCGGGAGTACGGGATACCCGTCCCGGCAGGATTCCTCATCAGGTCCGTAAACGAACTTCCGGCACACCTCAATGAACTGGGCGAGAACATTGTTCTGAAAGCCCAGGTGGATGTTGGCGGGCGGGGAAAAGCCGGCGGTATTTTAATGGCTGGCAAAAAGAACGCTGTCGCCACCGCACAGGGCCTGTTCGGAAAAGAGATCAAAGGGCTCCCTGTCCGCGAGATTCTTGCCGAGCAGCGGCTTGACATCCTGCACGAATATTATCTCTCTATCACCGTTGACCGCTCGAGCAAGCAGCCGCTGATTCTTTTTACTGAGGCTGGTGGTGTGGACATTGAAATAACGGCAAAGGAGCACCCTGAAGCGGTCCACAAGGTGATCGCAAACCCCCTTATGCGGGATATCCCGCCGTTCATGATAAGGGAACTGCTGGGAACTGCGCCAAAGGAGATCGGTCCGGTCATCAATAAGCTCTACCGCGTGTTTCTTGAAAAGGATGCACTGCTTGCCGAGATCAATCCGCTTGTTACCACCCCGCAGGGTGTGTATGCTGCCGATGCAAAAATCATCGTTGATGACAATGCTCTCGGGCGGCAGGGATTCACCGTCAACCGCGACCTCACCGAGCGTGAACGCGAGGCGGAGAAGCATGGGTTCTCGTATGTCGAGCTGAACGGTACGATCGGTGTGATCGGCAATGGCGCAGGACTCACGATGTCCACGCTCGATCTCATCGAGTTTTATGGTGGCAAAGCAGCAAATTTCCTTGACGTTGGGGGCGGAGCCGAAAGTGAGCGGGTGATGCACGCGGTCCGGCTGGTTGGCAGTGTGCCATCGGTAAAAGTGATTGTCGTGAACCTGCTGGGCGGCATCACGAAATGCGATGAGGTGGCAAAGGGAATCATCGCGGCAGCCATCCCCCAGAAAGTGATCGTCCGGCTTGCCGGCACCAATGAGGCGGAGGGCAGGAGGATGCTCGCGGAAAAAGGTTACGAGATGCTGGATACCATGGACCTTGTGGTCAGGAAGGCCGTGGAGGTGGCGGCATGATCTACGGGGATAAGAAGACCGGTATTCTTGTGCAGGGCGCCACGGGAAAACAGGGCGAGTTCCATATCGGGCTGATGAATGCCTATGCAAAACAGGTCGGTGGCAGGGGTGTTGTGGCAGGGGTGACGCCCGGAAAAGGGGGTAAGGAGGTCCACGGTGTCCCGGTCTACAACACCGTCAGGGAAGCTATGCGGGACCACGATATTTCCGCAAGCGTCATTTTTGTACCCGCCGCTGCTGCAGCCGACTCGATCATGGAGGAGGCAAATGCCGGTATTCAGACTATTGTGGCGATCACCGAGCACATTCCGGTGCACGACTCGATGAAGGCGATTGCCTATGCAAAAATGGAGGGTTGCAGCGTGATTGGTCCCAACTGCCCCGGGCTCCTCTCGCCCGGAGAGGTGAAGATGGGGATCATGCCCGCCGGNNGCCGGTATCGGGCAGAGCACGGTTGTCGGAATCGGCGGCGACCCGGTGATCGGCCAGACATTTGTCGATGTGCTGGAGCGGTTCGGGAACGACCCGCAGACAAAAGCAGTTGTTTTGATCGGTGAAGTAGGCGGCAACCTTGAAGAGGAAGGAGCGAAGTCTACCGATCTTCCGATCGTGTCGTATATTGCCGGCATATCGGCGCCACCTGACAAACGCATGGGCCATGCCGGTGCCATTGTCGAGGGAGGAGAGGGCGATGCCCGCTCGAAGATCGCCCGACTTAAAAAGATGGGCGTACCGGTTGCATCCCGCCCTTCGGAGATTCCGCAGATGGTGCGGAATCTGTTTACGGACCACTGTTAAAGCAGATAACCTGTAGTGTGTTTCTGATACCCTTTTTAATCTTCTNNAAAAAAAAATACGAAGGTGATCCCCTCTCTCCCCCAGAGGGGGAGGCAGCCCAAGGGGTGTATCCCCTTGACCCCCTTCTGAAATCTGGTTAACCTTATGAGAGGTAATCGCAATGTGGGGATGCCCAGGCGGCGGGGGCGGAGGTGAAGCCGAAGCCCCCAAGAGCGTTATGATTTAATTTTTCTGAGCATTTCTCCATCGCCGGAATTTTTCATTCCCATGACCTCATGATACAGAAATCAGATTCTGCTTTACCTTGATGGGAATCCACGAACTGATCCTGCAGAGCGATTCTTTATCCTTCATGCGTGATAACCGATAGGAACAGCANNCTCAATGCCGAATTCAACAAAACCCTTGCACTCCATACTCCGTCAAACGCTGCTGAAAAGCCACAAGATGGACTCGACCGGTGTATTGAAGAGCGCCTGAAGATCCCGGGAAAAACTGCCGTTCCGGTAATTGTTGATGTGCTATGCGGTGCAGGTATCGCAGAAACGACTGAAATCACGGACCGGCTTTCTCACCGGACCCGGAAAGGAATCCGGCTCCTTCCCCCGTGGACCTGGCACGCCGCTTCACCAATGACACCGGCAGTCAGGCTCCAGGGATCAGGAAATGACGATGCATCTTCCCCGTTATCCTGGATGAGCATGTGCCCGGTATGCCGCACCGGGATTTTAAACCGGGTTGTCGGAAAACAGCTGTTCGGCATTCCCCACACGGATTTCTATATCGAGTGTACCCACTGCGGTGCAAAATTTATTCCGGTAGGCACACAGTTCCGGCTGGTATCCATTGCCACCGTCCGTGACCCGCTCTGGAGAAAACACCTGGACCAGACGTTCCCTGCAGAGACGTGGTCAGCTCTTGCGCGGGGTACCAGCCCGGGTGGAAAAGCGCTCTTGTACCCAACGGAAAAAACAACGGGAAAAAAACCAGTCAGCAAGTCCCAGAAATTACCCCTGGGGGGGCTCACGCATATGAAGGATGGATCCCTGGTTGTGCCGTTTAAAGAAAAAACACTCTATTTCAAACCGGTAAAACTGAATTTTTCCGGGGGGGTCAGGGAGGATTTCTTCGCACGGGCACAAACATCTCTCCAGGAGATTTTAAAAAATCCTGCATTCAGCCACCTGCTCTCCCCGGTAAATGCTAAGTACTCCCGCTACCTGCCCATGAAATCAGGGCTCTTTTTAGGCCAGCTCAAAGAACGGCATGATCCCTTCTACCGGGAATTCCTCAATTTCTACGGCGATGAAAAGTACGGCACCTTCCGGATGGAGGAATCAAATGAAGGGAGCAAAAAAGGGGTACTGATCGTTGTTGTCAACAGGGGAATGTACCATGCTGTCAACTGCCCGGATACATTCCGC
>PLLR01000090.1:0-10154 GCA_003141335.1 Methanoregula sp.
TCAGTAAGCATTTCCTGCAGTTTGCCAATCTCCCGGTTGAGTGCATCCATTTCAGCATGAAATGATGATTCCGATTGTTCAAATTCCCGCTGGAGTGAGACTCCCTGTTTTTCTGTCAAAACCCGACGGTTGGTTTCTGCCTCCATTTCACCCTTCAGCCGGGTCAGCTCGGCAGCCTGTTGTTTTGCAGTTTCATTGAGATCAGTAATTATCCTGGTCAGGTCCTGTTCAGACTGTGTTTTTGCCTGAATCACCGCCACAATTTCCTGTTCTGCCGACATTGCCCGGTTTTTCTCTGCCGCAAATGCAGATTTTTGCTGTTCGTGTTCGAGCGTGAGAGCACGGAGCGTCTTTTCCAGGGATGCACTGCGGGTTGTTTCCTCGCTCAGCGCACGCTGCACGGTATCAAGACTTGTTTTCCGGGTATCAGATTCTGCTACGAGAGCGGAGATCCGGCTGGTGAGTGCATCGGTTGTTGAACGGTGAGCTATCCCGAGCTCTTCTCGTTCCCGGATCATGACGCGGATGGTTTCATCATGGGTGGTGATGAGCGCCTTATCCACATCGCGTTCCTGCACAAGATTTCCGATCTCATCAGTTTTTTGTACAAGCGCCTGCTCCAGTTCCTCACACTCCTGCGTCAATGCAATAATTTTTCGTTCTTTTAACTGGATAGTTGCGTTTAATATTTCGATGACATGGGTGTGCCCGGTTACACTCTTTTCCAGTTCTTTTACAGATTCAGAAAGTTCCCGGAGTTCTGACGTCAGGTGTGATAACTCTGAGGATTTGTTGACCACAATCTCAAATACCGAGAGGAGATATTCGAGGAGTTTTCTGCGATTGGCAGCAACAACATAGGTCCGGTCATCGTGACTGATCTTGAACTGCGTTTTGATCTCGTCGGGAGTCTGCCGTTCAACAGGAGTTGCGAGCATGCCTTCAATAAGTAAAAGGTGATACGGGAGATCATAGGGCTGCGCGATGAAATTGTCGGCATTACTGTCAAGAACCTTTAACAGGTCCCCGATGGTGGTTGCAGCGGTAAGAATAAGGACCGGAATAACCCAGAGATCGTCGTCAGCCTTGATCTGGCGGCAGACTTCAAATCCCTCCTGTTCCTCTATACTGCTGTCACAGATAAGGAGGTTTGGTTTTCCTGCACGAAGAGTCTCTTTGAGTTGTGCACCGTCAGTAAAAACGGTAACCTGGTAATCCCTTTGTTCCAGGAGCCCCGTGAGCTGAAGTGCCACAGTTTCATCTGTACTTAAAATGAAAATATCAATGACATTTTCTTTTCCATCTGAAGGTGGTTCATCCATCGCAATCTCTCTTACACGATTAAAAACTCATGAAATTATATACCTGTTTATATGATCTTGTATACTCTTTTATAGCACTTATGGTCAAACAGGACGTTCCTGTGCTTTTCCCCTTCCAAAATTGCAGCAAGGGTAATTCCGGTCGATTTTTAAAAGCATATGATTTTTTGCCGGATCTTACTAAAAAAAGCAAGGTGCATCAGTATAAAAAATACCATCACCACTACCTTAATGACCAAAAATGCTGCATTCAGGGGGAGAGGAAAAATGGGGATGGGGGAACTACCGCTTAAAATACCGCTCAAAAAATTAAAGTTTCATTACACAAGGGGATCTGGCTGCCTGTCACCAAGGGCCGGAAGCCGGGTGGGTTTGACCAGCACCTGCTCATCGGACTGGCGGATTTTTTCCATAATCAGTAATTTTCCTTTCTGTGTCATCGCAAATACCGGAACGGATATCCCTGCCTGCAGGAGTGCCCCCGCCCCGGCAATTTCACGGATGGTCTTTGATGCACAGGCAGTCACCAGATCTGATGCTGCGACAAGGGATTCTGCATCAGCAGGTGAAAGCCCGGTCACATGGACTGCAAAGATCAGGGTGTCGGGGTGGATCCGGCGGATTGTCGCAGCAGTATCCGGACTGGCAACGGTGACTGCGATAGCGCGATACCCTTCTGTATATGCCAGCGCGACTCCTGCAATCTGATCGATGGTTGCGTGTTTTCGGTCAAGCACGATCCCGCCACCCTGCTCAATCCGGTCCATCACTGACGGGTGCGGGGAAGTCTTGACAAGTCCTGACATCCTGCCCCCAATCCCTTGTGCCATCCCGGGCTTTGTGACAATGACGGTCCCTGCACCATCACAAGCAAGTACCGCGGCATCGACTAAACCAACCTTAAGACCGAAACTTAACAATTCTGATGCGCCGAACCCGACAAATTCACGGGTATCAAGTACTTCCCTGTCTGCCGTACACATGCCAAACGCTTTTATCCGGTATTCAATGTTTGCCCTGATGGCATCTTTTGTTATTGCAGGAATCGGGTACGCGAATCGTTTTGCAAGCGGGCAATCTGTGATGAGTGCCTCGCCAATTTCAACAACCCTGCCATCCCGTATGACAATGCGGCTCCGGCCAATCGCCTCAATGATGTGCTCATCGGAATCCTGTGACATGTTCATCACCATTCCTGATCCTGTGACATGTTCATCACCATTCCTGAAACAGTATTGGCTGCTTACATTAAGGTATATTGCGGGTACCTCCAGGGTCATAGTGATGGATGATGAGATACCTTATTACCAGGACGTTAAATCCGAGAATGGGAGAAGAACAAAAAAATACAAAATCTGCCGGGGAAAAACGGAATGATTTTTTACCTGTGTGTTTACCAGAGCAGTGGTAATGCTGTCCATGCAGGTAGCATACGATGACGATTTCTTCAGTCCATCTTCAGCCCGGGTACAACAATCAATCAGTTTTTTTAACGTTCGTTATTCCAAACACATATGAGAAAATACCACCGATACTTCTGGTATGAGCAGGGTCTTGCGGTACTGGGAGATTGATCTGGTCCGCGGTATTGCAATCCTCATGATGGTACTCTTTCATACCGTTTACGATCTCAGTTTTTTTTCTATTTTTCCCGTCAATGTATCTTCAGGATTCTGGCGATATTTTGCCCTTGCAACCGCATCGCTGTTCCTATTAGTTGTTGGAATCTCGCTCACACTCAGCCGGGCCCGGGCATCATCAACTATTTCAAAATACCAGCTCGCGCTCAAATTTGTGTATCGCGGAGCCGGCATCTTTCTTCTCGGGCTCCTTATCACTCTTTGTACCTGGCTCTACCTTGGTGAAGGCTTCATAATCTTTGGCATCCTGCACCTGATCGGTGTTTCAGTAATACTCTCTCCGCTCTTTTTCCGGTTAAAAAAATTTACCTTTGCAGCAGGTCTTCTTTGCATCGCAATCGGCTGTTATTTTACAACCATCACCGGTTCGCTCTGGCTTCTTCCTCTTGGCATTCACCCGGCCACGTTCTGGTCCGTGGATTACGAACCGATCTTCCCCTGGTTTGGTATGGTGCTGAGTGGCATGGGGCTTGGCGAGTACCTGTATCCTGAAGGTGTGCGAAGGTTTGCGCTCCCCTCACTACCACAGGCAGCTATCCAGCTGCTCGCATTTCCCGGGCGGCACTCGCTGCTCATCTATCTTGTGCACCAGCCGATCATTATTCTCCTTCTTGCCGCTCTTACGGGAACGAAGGTGCTGTAATAGATCATCTGGCAATCATCCGGGCATCCCTTCCATCACGGTATTTTTCAAATCGGAGGGAAAAACAAAAATACATTACTGAAGTGATAACCATCGGTCAGGACCATAAAAAAGATACGGTTTACTCTGATTTTTACCAATTTTTTGGCTCTGTTGAAATCCTCTTTTTTTTGTAATTCGCTTATTCTCTGCGGCAGCTAGGAGGGTGACCCCCTCTCTCCCCCAGAGGGGGAAGCAGCCCAAGGGGAGCATCCCCTTGACCCCTTCTTTTCTCGGAGTATTTTTCAACCTTATCAGGAGTTATCGCAATAGGGGGGATGCCCGAGCGGCGGGGGCGGAAGCACGAAATGCTGGAGCCCCCAAGAGCGATTGTTTGTTTTTATGAGGGTTTCAACAAAGCCCATTTTTTTATATCTTTTTCATCGGTTTTTTCACAAAAATCCGATATGTGATGAAAACAGAACACTACTCAGGATCTCATACCCATGCTCTGGATTCTCCTGGCACTCCTTGGTGCCGTCACAAATGCCGCGTACTTTATCATCGTCAAGAAGTACATCGCAGCGATTGATCCCAGGATCCTGACGGGTATTGGTTTTACACTCGGCGGGTGCCTGTTGTTTGCCGTTTCTGCTCTCCGGGGTTTTCCTGTCCCCGGGCCGGAATTTTTCCCTGCTGTCGCAATAACTGTAATTCTCAATATTCTCGGCCTGAACCTGATCTTTAAGGCATTGTCATCATCCGATCTTTCGCTGTCCGTGCCGATGCTCTCGTTCACACCCGCTATCCTCATAGGCACATCCTATGTCATATTACATGAAGCACCGTCATTGTCCCGGGTTTTTTGGCATCTGTATCATTGTGAGTGGATCCTATGTGCTGAACATATCTGCAGGGCATGAACATTTTCTGGACCCGGTCCGGTCGATGGTGCGGAACCGTGGCAGCTGGTACATGCTGATCGTTGCATTCCTGTTTGCCATTTCGATCAATTTCGATAAGATCGCGATGCTCAATTCTGACCCGTTCTTTGGCATGGCACTTACCGTCATGAGTATCGGGATTGCATTTCTTCTCCTATCTGCATATTCCCATCGTGTTCAGCAGGAAACGGTATGCGGATTTGTCAGCGCTTACCATAACACCGGCAGGCCTGCAAGGGCCGCCAACCCGGGCATTCCCATTAGAACAATTCGCCGGGCTTTCACTTCTTATCGGCCTGTTCGTTGCCATTGAGGCTGCATCTGTCAATGTTGCTTATATCCTGCAGATCGTACCCTACGTTATTGCAATAAAACGGATGAGCATAATTTTTATGGTCCTCTACGGGATGATTGTTTTTTCCGAGGGCGAACCTGGAAAACGTGGTATGGGGGCAACCCTCATGGTTGCGGGTGCAGTTATTATCCTGCTCTTCTCCTGAGGTTTTTTATCCCACAAACAAGGGCACGTCCCGGAATTCAGCACTATCAAACATACCCCGGTCGGTAATGCGCAATGAGGGGATGACCGTTAAGGAAAGGAACGAGAGGTACATGAAAGGATCATCAATTCCCCCCATCGTCCGGGTGACCGAATGCAGTTTCAGCAACCGGGCTGCAACATCCGGGTATGGCAGAGTTGACATCAGTCCGCCGCAGTCCAGCGGGAGGCAGGCTTCCTGCTCCCCGGCAACAGCAGCCATGCCGCCCTGCATCCGGATCACCGCCCCAATCGCCCGGAGGATTTCGTTATCACTGGTTCCGACCGCGATCAGGTTATGTGCATCATGCGCGACACTGGATGCGATCGCCCCTTTTAGAAACCCGAACCCCCGGACAAGTCCCAAACCGCAGGCTCCGCTGCCGTAGCGGTTACAGACAACAATCTTGAGGATGTCGTGAGCGGGAAGAGCTGTACCATCAACGGGCAACCGGAGCGATGTCGTGACTATCTGGTGCTGCACAATCCCGATCACGCGTGCTGTCCCTTTGCCTTGGATCCGGATTGCACCCGGGGAAGGAGCCGTGCAACGGAACACCGATGGCAGGGATGTTCCCCCGCCCGGTA
Source organism: Methanoregula sp. (assembly GCA_003141335.1). GTDB lineage: Archaea > Halobacteriota > Methanomicrobia > Methanomicrobiales > Methanospirillaceae > Methanoregula. Next base: position 5,655 of record PLLR01000090.1, read on the forward strand.
ACACCGGCAGGGTATCTGCAAGCTCGTGACCGCCAACAAATACCTGCTGCACCATAAACTTTTCAGGGTCATTTACTACACAGAAATCTGCACGCCTGCCGGGGGCAAGCGCCCCACGATCATGAAGCCCGAACCGTTCTGCAGCAGACAGCGTAGCCATTCTCAATGCCAGTTCCGGCACAACCCCGCAGGCAATGGCGGTGCGGATGCAGCGATCGATGTGCCCGTCCTCCATCAGCAGGTCAGCATGGCAGTCATCCGTGGCAAAACAGCAGCGGGAGACCGTAAGCGGGGTAACCAGTGGTGCGAGCGCTTCGATATTGCGCTCGGTTGAGCCTTCCCGGATATACACGTACATCCCGTTCCTGATTTTTTCTTCTGCTTCAGCCAGCTGGGTGCATTCATGATCGCTTTGCAGCCCGGCAAGGATGTAGGCGTTCAGGTCATCTCCGGAAAGCATGGGAGCGTGCCCGTCCCGGATAGAGAAGATATCCAGTTTTTTCCCCACCGCAGGATCGCCATCGAGAACACCGGGAAGGTTCATCATTTCACCAAGGCCAAGAACACCGTCACGGTCTTTGAACAGGGTTAAATCAACCGCATCCAGCGTTGCACCCCCGGTATCTAACGAAGTTGCCGGGACACAGGACGGTAGCATATACCGGATATCTACGGGAAGACCTCTTCGTTGGGAGAGCATGAACTCAATGCCAGCCACACCGGCTACATTGGCGATCTCGTGGGGATCGGCTATAACCGTGGCTGTGCCGTGCTGTGCAACCAGACGGGCATATTCGCGGGGAGTGAGCAACGAGCTCTCGATATGGACGTGGGCGTCAATCAGCCCGGGAACGATGTATTTCCCGGTTACATTATATTCTTTTTTCCCCCGGTAATCTCCAGTCCCGAGAATAATACCGTCTTTTACGGCGAGGGTGCCTTCATCCCATGTGCAGGTGAACGGGTTGAAGATGCTGGCGTTTTTGAATACTGCATCCGCTGGAGCAATGCCGCGGGCTGCATCGAGTACGTCTTTTTGGGAAGATCTCGTCAATTACACCACGATATCCCGGATTACCGCTGTTTTGCGCTCACCGTCATGGATTAGATAGATGCGCAGTTTATAGGTACCCGGGTCAAGTCGTGCCGGGAAAAAAACCGTATTCTCCCCCTGTTTCAGGTTGACCGGCGAGGTCACGACAAGGTATTCCTGTTGCTGAAGATCTTTTACCTGGTAGATGGTCACCTGTATAAAGGCATCCGGCATGGTGCTGCTGCTGTTCAGATTGACCGATATCCCNNCCATTGTGGTATCGGGCATCACCAACCGCAGAGGAAGTGCAACCGGATAGTACTACGAGCAGCACACAGAGAACAAGAATGAGTGGTCTGTGCAGCTTCTTCATGATCCAATGGTAAAACAGCCAAGCTTAAAATGATATGGTTACATCGCATGCCGGCCGTTGATGCCGGGAGAAAGTCAGCATTCAGGGATTGAACATGTTCAAAAACCAGAGGGAATGTCCCCCGGTGTTCAGCTGCCTGGATAAGACTGTGCCTGTCGGTATCCCCGATGAGTATCTCCCGTGCGTATACCCTATGCAATACGTTATGCGTTTGTCTCCCCACTGGCAGGTAAGAAACGTGAACTGTCCGTGCGAGCACCGGTGACTGCAGATGCATACCTGGGATTCGAAAGGAGAGGTGGCGTATGATAAACGATAGTTGGACTTTTAAAAAACTGCAATCCTGCTGCGATCATCCATTCCCTCTCTCATCTTCTCTGCCATCATCCTGATCGCCCTCTATTTCATCAGCCTTAAGAATTATCTCCTCTTTCACGGGATTGCTGAACTCGCCGGTATTGGGGTGTCATTGTGTATTTTTATCATCGTCTGGAATACCCGGAAGGTTATTACCAATACTTTTTTCCTCATCGTTGGTATCTTGTTTCTTTTTACCGGGAGTATCGATCTGATTCATACCCTTGCGTACAGGGGGATGGTCGTTTTTGCCGGGAGCCAGTTCTGACTATTGCGGGTGGCAGTCGCTTTAGCGGCGTGGCTGGCGTGAAATTGTCGTGAATTCCTGCTTTACCCGACGTTTCGGAAGAGGGACGATCCCACAATGCGATGCTGGCCAGAAAACCGCTGGAATCTGCCTTTAAGGTACATTCACTCTCACTTCCCTTCATGACAAGCGCACTAAAATACCATAATCTCCCACTATACCTCAGGGAATAATCCCTCACACCCTGATGAACTATGCAACCAGTCGTTCTCCACAACAGCACTTTCTATAATGGGGATTGTATCACGGGGGCAGCTGAACATATCGCCGATAATTCAGTTGATCTCATTATCACCGATCCCCCGTATGGAATCAACGGCGACAGGCTCCACCAGCACTACAACAGGAATGAAGAATTTGTTGTTGAGGGGTACGTTGAAATCCCCCGGGCGGACTACGCGGATTTCAGTATCAGGTGGATCAAAGAAGCCGAGCGGGTGCTGCGACCCGGCGGTTCGATCTATATCGTATCGGGATACACCAACCTCATTGACCTGCTCAATGCCTTACGGAAGACAAGCCTCAAAGAGATCAACCACATTATCTGGAAATATAATTTCGGGGTATTTACCCGCCGGAAATACGTTTCGTCCCATTACCACATCCTCTATTACGAAAAGCCCGGTGGCAGACGGACGTTCAATCTCGAATCCCGGTATGGCTTACACGAAAAAACCGGGGATGGCAGATCGCTCAATAACTTTGATCGGGAAGATGTCTGGATCATTAATCGGGAATACAAACCCGGCCAGGTAAAGAACAAAAATGAGCTGCCGACCAGATTACTCATCAAAATGATCCAGTACAGCAGCAATGAAGGTGAGCTTGTGGGTGATCTTTTTCTCGGCGGATTTTCCACCGCTGCTGTCGCAATAGGCCTCAACCGCAGGGTTGTCGGATTTGAAATTTCCCAACAGATCTTCGATACAAAGATACCGGAGATAAAAACCCTGACCCCCGGTTATTTAGTTCCCTCTTTACAAAACCCCGCGATCAGTATGCAAAAAAATTTTAGAAAGACCTGGACGGATAACGACCTCCGGCAACTTCATGAGGGATATAATAAGCTCCGCGCTGAAGGGATATCCAAAAAACACATTATCGCCAGACTTGGAGAAGAGCTCGGACGTGGACGCTGGTCCATAGAAAAAGCATTGAAAAAAAATGGGTTCTCTCATTAAAAAAACGGCATGGCGATCTGCCGGTTATTGCAGAAGATCCCGGCGTTATTACCCCGGATGTTTCTGACCTTATCGACAGGTTCGGCCTGACCGGGATGAGGGTCTTACTCTTTGCATTTACTGGTGATCCATCCAGAAGTCCTCACGCCCCGCACAACATCATAAAGAACTGCCTCCTGTATACCGGCACGCATGACAATGCCATGACCCGCGGCTGGCTGGAATCAGAAGCCACCGGGCCAGAGAGACTGATACTGTTTACGTATATCGGACAAAAAATTTCTCCCGATCAATTACCCTATTTTCTCATCCGGCTTGCCATGATCTCGATCGCCGACACGGTAATCTTCCCCCTGCAGGATATTCTCACTCCTGGTGCAAAAGCACGGATGAACCGCCCGGGAACAAAAGCAGGCAACTGGAGATGGCAGTTAAAAAGAGATCAGATAAGTCCTCTTGTTACAAAAAACCTTGGAGAGATGACCGTATTCTACAGGAGAACTAAAAAATCTCCTGGTAAAAAGGTTTTACCGGTAGAGTTCCCGGAATAATGATTCGTATTTTTCCGGCTGGTTGAGAAATTCGAGCACAGGTGCGCGTTGTTCAATCAGATCATAGAGTGGGGCAGTGATTGTACCGGTGACCTCTGCACATCGGGGTACCCTGGCAAACCGGAGAGGTGAGGATTTTTTGTAGGCCGGGTTCTTTACAAACCCTTCCTTCACCTTTTCAAAATAAGCAGCCCCGTTGAGCGCTTCATATGCCTGGTAATCGCTTGAGAACTGCATAGAGACAATATTTGCCATCTGCAGGACGGTATTTTCGGCAGGGTTGATGGTCACATGCCCGTATCCCGGGGGAATAACAACGATCTCCCCGGCAGACGCCGCAATCATGAGGACATCGGAACAATCCCGGTTCTGGATCAGGTAATGTGCTTTGCCGGCCAGCACTTCATAGACTTCAGGGTAGCCGGTCCCGGAGGGGTTATCAGGATGAAAATGCCCTTTTGTCTTGATGAACTCCCCGCAGATCTCACGCGGGGGAATAACCGTGATATCAAACCGGATGTGCTGAGCGGTAAGCCAGCTGCGGTCTGCATCCGAACGGGAGAGATCGCGGTACATGTAATACACAGGTCCGGTGCTGGTGCACGCCCGGTCTGCAAGAACCCCCCGTAGATCTTCTGCACTCCGGACAGAGAGGTTGGGCAGCGGTCCGTCCCAGCAGACCAAAAACGCCGGGCCGG
>PLLR01000090.1:10219-13442 GCA_003141335.1 Methanoregula sp.
AACGCAGTCGGTGATCCACCCCGCTGGACATGACCAAGAATGGTCACCCGCGTCTCGATACCCAGACGACGTTCCAGCTCTTTTCCTAAAATGTTGCCTACCCCTACAAACTTCTCATGGCCGCATTCATCCCGTTCATTTTCAGGTACTGAAGGAAGACCGAGATCTTTCTCGTGAACTCCTTCGGCAATCACCACAATGGAGAATTTTTTGCCTGCATCATACCGGTCCTTAAGTTTTTTACAGACCCCCTCCATGGTAAAGTGCACTTCGGGGATCAGGATCTCATCTGCCCCTCCGGCAATGCCTGCCATGACGGCAATCCACCCGACATTGCGCCCCATGACTTCAACAACGATAATCCGGTGGTGCGACTCAGCGGTTGTATGGAGCCGGTCAATCGCTTCAGTTACGGTAGAGACAGCGGTATCAAATCCGAACGTCATATCTGTTCCGCTGATATCATTGTCGATAGTCTTGGGAATGCCCACCACAGAAATTCCCTGTTGTGCAACATCGCGTGCAGCAGAAAGCGTCCCGTCACCACCAATAACTACCAGCGCATGAATACCATATTTTTTTATGTTGTTTTTGATCTTCTGGAAATCCGATGTATTTTTTAACGGGTTCGTGCGGGATGTACCCAGGATCGTGCCCCCTTTGGGCAGGATTCCTGATACAGAGAAATCGGTGAGCGGCTCGACATCGCCATCGATGAGACCCTGCCACCCGTTTCGGATACCGAGTGTTTCAAAGTCATATTTTATTCCCGCCCTCTCTACGGCCCGGATCACCGCGTTGAGCCCGGGGCAGTCGCCCCCCCCGGTCAGGACGCCAATGGTTTTCATAGCCTTGTCTCTCTTTGTATTCATGGTTTCCTGTTATGGTATATCTTCATTACCGTATCCATGTCGGCATTGCCCACGGTTATCGCAAAGATTGCATTTTGCATCAGGATTACCACTTTTAAGGATTTCTGGTGAATATTCCTGCCCATGGCATTTCCTGCAGCTCCCCCGGTATGGATCTGGTCATGGAGTTCAACGGGCACATCGGGCGGGAGTGTGATGAGTTCTTCTTTTTTCCGTGGACGTCTCCTGCTCTTTCCTTCTCGTTCACGGGTAATGACCTCTCCCTGTGCAGGGAGTTATAACGAGCACCATCAGCGGTTGGTCTCGAGGAAAATACGGCGGTGGATTATCCTCCAGCAGAGAATCAGCTGGGCAAGTTCCCCTGCTGTCACGTATGGACGGTCCTTGAAGATGGAGATGGGATGGACCTGTGTCTGCTTCTCGATACTGTGCTCAAGCTTTTTTACCACATGTGCGCTCAGTTCCCCGTCAATAATCAGCCGCCCCATCCTGTGCCCGTCATGTTCGCTCGTCACAAACTCAAGCGAGAAATTCCGTTCAGATAATGAGAGGATGGAGTACAGGTCTAACGAGAGATCGATATTTTCGATACTCTGCTTCATGCGGGTCTGGGAGAGGGTGACCTGGTACACGTTGCGCTCTTCGCCAAGCTGCTGCCCGTGTCGGGAATAATCGATCCCGATGACGGCATCAGCAAACTCCTTCTGGGGGGCGATATAACGTTCGTATTCCGGTTCGCGTTCACTAATCTCTTTAAGCACTGCATCACGGGAATACCCCCGCTTTATTACATCCCTTTTTAGTTTCCAGTCATACTTCACCTGCTTTTCCGGATCCACAAAGAGGGTGAAATCAAGATATTTTCGCAAGCCGGGAGTGAACAGCGTGTGAAGCCCTTCCAGTATGAGGATCTTGTTGGGGCGAAAGACCACCGGTGGATCAAATTTTCCGGTAGTATGGTTGTAGACCGGTTTATGGATCGGCACTCCCCGCCTGAGCTGGATGAGATCCTGTTCGAGGCGATCAATGCGGTTTGCTTTCGGGTCCAGCGCTGTTATTCCCTGCTCCTTTCGCCCGGCCCGGTCAAGGCTGTGGTAATCGTCAAGCGTGATGGTTGACACGAGATCATTACCAAAGATGCTCCGCACCCCTTGCGTGAACGTGGTCTTTCCCGACCCGCTGTCCCCGGCGACACCAATGGTAAAGATGTACGGCGATGCCGCAATCGTGTCCTTGAAATTTTTATAATCCATGCGTGATCCCTGTATGATCGTCTATCAGGTAAAAACTATCCTGCAGTACGGTGTTGATGTCTGGCTCAACAACCCGATCCCACCGATGGAAGCCTGTGGGACAAGCGGGATGAAAGCCTCGTTAAATGGTGTGCTGCATATGAGCGTCCTTGACGGCTGGTGGATAGAGGGATATAACGGTATGAACGGGTGGGCATTTGGGGATACTGCGCCCGGCCAAGACCGGGACCGGGGTGATGCCGAACAGCTCTATAACATGCTGGAGAGCGAAGTTGTCCCGATGTATTATACTCTTTCTCAAAAACGGGATCCCGCATATGTGGGTGAAAAAAATGAAAGAGACAATACGAAGCACCGCGCCCCAATTTTCCGCCAACAGGATGGTTAAAGAATATGTCCGTAGGGGATACGAACCGGCTCTTATGTTAGCAGCAAAATACAAAAAAGGGGAGATTTTGCGGGATTGATGTGAAGGTATTCCACCATTTTTTCCCCAGGTTCATCGTTTACGCACTTCCGATTAAGTGCCTGCTTTGGCACGTATCCATCATGTCATCTCCGTATACTTTTATCACCCCTCCCGCCTAAACCTCGTTGAATAGAATGGTGGCATTCAAATGTTCCTGGTGCGGGAAATGCTGTGCCAGCTATGGGGATTTTATCAAAATTGAGCGACAACTCACCAGCCGTGATTATTACTGCCGGTACGGGATAAAAAATGAGATGTTTCTCGCCCATGTTGAAGGTGACTACATCGGGAGTTATCCCACAGATTCAAACGAGGGAAAACCTGCAAAAGGTTGTCCGTTCATGCAAAAAAACCTGTCCGGGGATGGATTCGCCTGTGCAATTTATGCCACCCGCCCTCAGGTCTGCAAAGAATTCCGTTGCTACCGGATGCTGATCTTTGACCGTGACGGGCACGAGCGTGGCAGGATTATGGCACGCAATGATCTCAGGACCACGGACGAAACACTGGAGCGGATCTGGAAAGAAGAGATCGCACCGCTACCCTGTCGCGAGATTCCCCGCTGGGAAAAACTGGTGATCGATACACTGGCAGCTCACGGATACCGTGGGGAACCTGTTGAATAGGGG
>PLLR01000106.1 GCA_003141335.1 Methanoregula sp.
AAGCGTGCCGGGCAGGTAGTGGAAGAGGGGTTTTTTCTCGATCGGGTCCACGGCTTCAGAACTGATCTTCCCATACGTGGCGGCGTACAGCGTGCCGTGCTCGTTGAGCCGCACGCCACAGATCCCATGGCTGCCTTCTTGTATGGCGCAGCGGTGGTTGCAGAGCGAGCACTTCACCGCGTTGTTTTCGGTCTTCTCGTATTGGCGCGCTTCGTGCATGAGAACCCTCAGGCGAACTGGTGCAAAGCAATCATTATGGTTCTTTTTCTTCCGGTGAACCGGCATCGGCTTCATCGGCTTCAATGACAAATGACCCGCGGTACCGGCAACTCTTGCAGAGATACACCTGGCCGATGTACCCTCCGGCAACCGGAAAGATATCGCGGCTTTTACAGACAGGACAGCACAGCATATTCAACAACTCTATATGAGCATCCGGCACAAAAACTAGTGCAATGAAGACCGTTGTCATCTCCCTTGGCGGCTCAATCCTGATCCCATCACTGGAAAAGAACAAAATCCGGGAATATGTTCCGGTCCTTGAGGAGATTGCTGCACACCACCGCCTCTTTGTTGTCGTCGGCGGCGGGGGAGAAGCACGAAGATACATCACCGTTGTCCGCACGCTCGGGATTGACGAGGGAACATCCGATGAGATCGGCATCCTGGTCACACGGCTGAATGCAAACCTGCTCATTGCCGCGCTCGGGGATGCAGCCTACCCGAAAGTGGCCGAGAGTCATGCCGAAGCAAAAAAGTTTGCCGAATCCAGAAAGATCGTCATCATGGGAGGGATCACCCCCGGCCAGACAACGGATGCAGTTGCCGCGGTACTTGCTGAACGCGTCGGCGCATCAGTTTTTATCAACGTAACCTCGGTCGACGGTATTTATTCTGCTGATCCCAAAAAGGACAAAAAGGCCAGGCGCTATGACACGCTTACACCTCAGCAGCTGCTGGATATCGTTGGCGTTACCGCACTCACCGCGGGTTCCAACACGGTGCTCGATATTGTTGCCGCCCGTATCGTTGAGCGCAGTCACATCCCGCTGGTGGTGCTTGACGGGCGTGACCCCGAAAACCTTTCCCGCGCGATACTCACCGGAAAATTCACCGGCAGTATTGTAAGCGAAAAAAAGAAAAAAATCCTTCCCCTGTAAGGGCTCGTTGTGGAACCCGGGAACCATTACGTATTTTTATGTTCCCGACACAGGTATGATGGCACGGGGTAGTAGGGTAGCCTGGTCCATCCTAGAGCGTTTGGGACGCTTTGACGGCGGTTCGAATCCGCCCTACCCCATCTGGAAAAAAAGTCCCCCATGGGATTTTCCCCTGACCGCCCTGTCACTCGTGGGGATGTTTTCTTTATGAAAAAACAGGACGCGGCAAAAATATATTCGCTTCTTGGTAACCGGTATCCCGATGCCCGCGATTCTCCGGCAATGCTCTCGAAAGGCTCTGCCTTTGAAGTGCTCGTCCTCACTATCCTTTCGGCACAGACCACCGATCGCGCTGTGCTCAGGGTAAAAGAGCCGCTTTTTTTTACCTACCCGACACCGGCAGCACTCGCAAAGGCAACGATTGAAGATGTGGAAACTATCATCCACAGTCTCGGCTATTTTCATGCAAAGGCACAGCACATCATCGCTGCTTCACAGGCCCTGTTGTCGGAATTTGGCGGCAGGGTGCCTGAAACCATGGAGGAGCTCCTGAAGATCCCCGGCGTAGGCAGGAAAACCGCAAACATCGTGCTCTACCACGCGCTCGGAAGAAACGAGGGGATTGCCGTCGATACGCATGTCCGGAGGCTCGCGCAGCGGATCGGGTTTTCCGCTACCGATAAAGTAACCGTGATCGAACAGGACCTGATGGCAGCATTTCCCCAAAAGAAGTGGGGGGATCTCACCGATGTCCTGATCGCCCACGGGCGGGCGTGCTGCGATGCGAAAAAACCGAAGTGTGAAGTCTGTCCCATCAGCCAGTATTGCCAATTTTACCGGACTTTTAGTAAAAAATAAGGCAATCGTGTACTATCCACCCCTCACAGACAGGAGGGTACACTTCCAGTCGTCCCTGACCACCCCGCTGCATCAGGATACAACTACGGTCCCCGCGGGTTTGGTGCCTTTGTTCCTGGTCATGGTTTGGGGTCTCCTATCAGGGACGGAATAATCACACCGGATGGGAACTGCCTTCTGCCGGCCTCATGAGCCCCCTCTGCCAGATATCATTGACCAGGGCCTTCAGACTCTCATAAAAATCCCGTACCGCGGAATAGGGGACGGTGAGGGGCTGGGGCATCGGGACGAATACGTCGGGAGATGCCCGGGTCAGGGTAACGGTTGGTATTGTTGGCTGTTCCGTGAGTGATCCGGAAGGGATAGTTACTGCTGTCCCGGTACCAACCACAGGAGTTGGGGGTTCTGTCCCGGTTTCGTGAGGTCCCGCTGTTTTGTAACATTTATCTCCGGAAAAATAGGGATAGCCTTCCGGACAGCAGTGGCCTTCACTGGTCTCGTATTTGAAAAATCCTTTTTCGCACTCGTGGCATTTCCCCTCGTAGTTAAACGGGTAATCTCCTGAACAGCACGTACCGGACGCCTCGTCATATGCACTGCCCTTCTGGCACTTCCAGCATTGTGCGTCAAAATAATACGGATAGCCGTTCCGGCAGCACTGCCCACCACTGGTGTCATATTTTGAATACCCCTGTTCACACGGGAAGCACTGGCCATTATAGTAAAACGGGTGATCTCCCGGACAGCATGTACCGGATGCCTCGTCATATGAACTGCCCTTCTGGCACTTCCAGCACTGTGCGTCAAAATAATACGGGTAACCGTTCCGGCAGCACTGACCGCCACTGGTGTCATATTTTGAATACCCCTGCGAACACTGGTAACATCGGCCATTGTAATAATTCGGGTAATCGCCAGGGCAGCACATACCGGACGCGGTATCATAGACACTTCCCTGCTGACATTGCCAGCATTGCCCGTTATAATAATACGGGTATCCTGCCGGGCAGCAATGCCCTCCACTCGTCCCGAACGTGTAATAGCCCTGCGAACACTGGTGACACAGACCATTATAGTAAAAAAGGTAGCCATCCGGGCAGCATTGTCCCCCGCTTGAATCATATTTGTAATAGCCCTGGGAACACGAGTGGCACTGGCCATTATAGAAGAATGGGTAGCCATCCGGGCAGCATTGCCCCCCACTTGTCGTATAGATATGATATCCCGGGTTGCACGAGGGGCCGCTCACGTAATAATAATCAGTTCCACCCCCGGATGTCCCGCCCCCGCTACTACCGCCATCATCAGGACAGGGTTCACCGTTGGTAAGCATGACACAGTGTCCGGGGCCAACCGGGGGAACATCCAGATCGGCAGATACAGGAAGAATAAAAAAATGGATCAGGATGACGAGTCCGATGACCATGAGCACCCGGATCTCCAGTCTGCTGGAAGCATTCCGGTTCATGTCCCAAACCCCCAACGGGCGACACGTGATAATGCGGTTTTGAGTTAATAAAGATATGGACGCCGGGAATCCCAGGACTGCACCATAGAGCAGGAATAAGGAATCGTTGAAAATAACAGGGACTCACCTTCCTGGATTCCCATGCGGTTCCATTAAGCCAATTATGTTCCATTACATCAGTACCCGATAACCATCCGGATAACCGCAAATGAAGTAAACCCGATCAGTGCACTGACGGGGATGGTGAGAATCCATGCGATGACGATACTCCGGGCAACCCCCCATTTCACCGTGCTGATACCCATGGTGGAACCGACGCCCATGATGGATGAGCAGATGACATGGGTCGTGCTCACCGGTATTCCAATCATTGATGCACCGATGATTGTCGCAGCACCTGCCGTTTCTGCAGCGAACCCATGTACCGGACGGAGTTTTGTAATCTTATAGCCCATCGTCTTGACAATGCGCCATCCCCCCGAGAGGGTCCCGAGTGCGATCGCAGTATGGGCAGCCAGGATCACCCACACGGGAATGGGCAGCTGGTTCGGATCAACACCTGCCCCAAAGTATCCGATCGAGAACAGGAGGGGGATGATTATTCCCATCGTCTTCTGGGCATCGTTTGTCCCGTGGCTGAAACTATAGGCAGCTGCCGAGCAGAGCTGCAGCCGCTTGAAATAATTTTCAGCGGTCTTCTTGTTTGCATCCTTCGTGAGCCAGAGGACCACTGCCATGAACACGAATCCACAGGTAAGCCCGATGATGGGAGAGAGGATCATGAACATCGCAACCAGTTCAACCGTTGACCATTTGATCGCGGCAAGCCCGGCTGCCGATATACCGGCTCCTGCCAGTCCCCCGATGAGGGAATGGGAGGAGGACGTCGGAAGACCGAAATACCACGTGATCAGGTTCCATGCGATTGCACCGATCAGGGCGCTCAGGATAATATACGGGATGAGTCCTGTCGGGACAAAATCCAGTTTTAAGATCTTGCTGATGGTGCTTGCCACCGCGACACCAAAACCAAAGGCAGCGATAAAATTAAAAAACGCGGCAAAAGCCACCGCACTACGGGGTGACAGCACCTTGGTCGACACCACCGTTGATATTGAATTTGCCGAATCATGAAACCCATTCGTGAAATCAAAAATCAATGCAACAAAGATGATCGCAATAATAAGTATCAGCGGTGCCTCGATCATTAAAATTCCCCGGGGGAGTAAATCGTGTACACCTCACGAGTGACGGATTGCAATATCGGACAGCACGTTTGCCACATCTTCGCAGTTGTCGGTTGCTGTCTCGAGATGCTCGTAGATATCCTTGAGCTTGATGATGTTGATGGCATCTGTTGTCCTGAAGAGGTCGGTCACCGCATGGGCAAGCACATCGTCTGCGAGATTTTCCAGCCGGTTCACTTCGATACAGCGCTCTTCGATATATTTGGGATCCTTTATCGAGCGGATACCCTTTACCGCACTTTCGATCTCTGCTGTGGACATGTGGATAAGTTTTGCCAGTTCGATCATGTGCGCATCGGTATTTTCGATCCGGTAATAATACATCTTCTCCGTTGCACCATCGATATAGTCCAGCACTTCATCAAGGTTTGAGGCAAGGCGTGAGATCTCCTCGGGATCCAGGGGTGTGATGAACGTGCGGTTCAGCTGATCGTAGATGTCGTGGGTGATCTGGTCACCCTTGTGCTCAAGCTTCTCGATCTCATGGCGTTTCTCTTTCACATTGGTAAAATCCTCGGTCAGCGCGACAAGCTGCCACGCTGCCTCCTTTACAATGCCGGCCTGTTTTTCAAACAGGTCGAAAAAGATCTTATCATGCGGTATCAGCAACTCACGAAGACCCATAACGAACCTACGGTTATTCGGACAGGATAGGTAAAAAATATGACGATTTATCCGTACGGGGGTTTCACCCGAACAGGGAAAGCAACCCTGACGTAAGGAGGTATCCGCACAAGGCACAGGCAAACGCAAGCGGTATGGTGATGACCCATGCCATCATCATCTCACGCACGACCCTCCACTGGACCGCATTTTTCCCCCGTGTAACCCCGACCCCGACTATTGCACCGTTGATCGCGTGCGTTGAGGATACCGGTATACCCTGTTGCGTGACCATGACCAGAATTGCGCTGCTGGCGGTTGCAGCACAGAAACCCTGGTAGGGGCGGATCCTGGTGATCCCCTTTGCCATCTTGTCTACCACCTGCCATCCGCCAAAAATCGTACCAAGACCAATGGCGAGGGCGGAGGTGAGGATGACCCATACCGGCACATCGAACGAGAGTAAAACTCCTGAAGAGAGGAGCAGGGCGGTAATCACACCGACAGCATGCTGGCCATCGTTTGCACCATGGGCGGTTGCCTGGACAAGCGATGCAACCACGTGAAGGGGCTGGAATATCCGTTTCATCCGGCTCTGGCGCGAATGGTTGAAGAGCTGCGATACGAGGATATCAAACAGGAATGCGGCGACCATCCCGATGACGGGCGATATAAAGATGAACAGCACAATGGCTAAAAGCCCCGAGAGTTTGAGCATCCCGGTAACCATCAGGCACGGGATAATCACTGCTGCGCCGCACACCGCCCCAAGGAGAATACCCTGCAGGACATCTTCTTTGAAGGTGGCTGTGATAAGGCCAAGAATAATTGCACCTCCCATAGCGCCAATAGCTCCATAGACAACGACCTGCACCACCATAGTTAGTGTGGGAAGAATAACTGCAGAAAGACCATATGCCCCGACGCCGGCTCCCAGTAACCCCCCCACAATGGCATGGCTGCTTGAAAGGGGGATCCCGGCACGGGTGGCGAAAATAACAAGGACGATTGCAGTGACCATTGCCACAATGATAGAATGGGGGGTAAGACCACCTGCGCTTACAAGGGTAGTCCCAATAGTCACGGCAACTGCTGATGTAAACAGAAACGGACCGATCGTATTGCAGAGTGCAGTCAGGATGACTGCTTTCATTGGCGAGAGTGCTTTTGTCGCAACAACCGTTGCAATCGAATGCGAGGCATCGTTGAGCCCGTTCACAAAGTTCAGGGCAAGTGCAAGGATGATACCGAACAGGATAACGGGATCTATGCCGGTCATGTATGACTCATCGAAATGTCAATGAGAGCGTGTCCAACATCGTTTGACTTTTCCATGACCTTTGCCATACCTTCGTAAATATCCTTGAGCTTGATTATCATGAGCAGATCCTGCGTCTTGAAGAGTTCAAGAATCGCCCGGGACAAAAGTTCGGTGGAGAGGTTATAGAGCCGGCTGACCTCCATGACGTGCGTTTTTACCTCATCAGGGTTTTTTAAGCTTGAGAGGCTTTCCACGGCAAGGGAAATCTCCGTACTTGAGAGCAGGATCAGGTACGAGTATTCCTTGAGCACATCGCTGGAGACCGGAATTCCATAGTTGCAGATCTGGTGGGTGACCCAGTCGATCTTGTCCAGGACATCNNCCCTGGTGCTCGATCTGGCGCACCTTGTGGGCTTTTTCTGTACCTTCGGGAAGCTCATGGGTAATCTCGTTTAATATGGATGAAGCTTCAGCGATCTTTTCAGCCAATTCCTTAAACAGCGTAAAAAAGATCCTGTCTTCCGGGAGGATCAGGTCACGGATGCGCATAGTCGTTCTGAATAGTCCCTCTGGTATCCTAGTATAAAAAACGCGTGGGGAAAAGCATGCGGACTAACACGCCGCAAGGGGAATTTCGACAGGGAAAAATCCTGAACCTGGTGGGGGCTCGGGTTAAAAACGAATGGACTGGGCGGGAATTGAACCCGCGGCCTCTCCCATGCCAAGGGAGCGATCTACCACTGATCTACCAGCCCGCTTCCTAATTAGTAGGATGCCATAGGTTAAAAGAATTGTTTTGGATGTGAGATCCGAAATGGACCAGCCATATATCTGTCAGTTCCCGCCAGGTGCCGGAGCCGGTGCGGGCTGGGCTGTCGCCGGGGTTTTTCCCAAGGGTTTTTTGCAGTTTAGGCTCTGTTGAAACACGTATGAACCTATAACGTTCACTCCGTAACCATGAAAATCGATTAGTTACGAGAGTCCCCCGCCTCAGGGCCTCTCCGAGGCACGGCGGGGCAAGGAGGTTTCAGCATTTTTAGTCACTTAAACCGCCGCGGGGGCGCCCCGTCGGGGGCGGCGGCGTTCATCGCAATGGTAAAAGATGAACATTCTACCATTATATCTGAATATTTCGATTTTCATAGTAAATCCCAGAGAGAAACAAGCAGTCGCTTCTGGGGGCTCTTTTTTACATCGTGCTTCTGCCCCCGCCGCCCGGGTATCCCCCAATATTGCGATAATCATCAGAAGGTTGATGAAAAACCTTAACAAAAGAGGGGGCAGGGGGATGCTCCCCGCATGCTGCCTCCCCCCTGGGGGAGAGAGGGGGTCATCCTCCTGGCTGCCGCAGAGAATAAGCGAATTACACAGAAAAAGAGGATTTCAACAAAGCCGCAGTTTTTACAGAACTGGTTAATGTCCGGGTTATTCGTACCGCACGGGCCGCAAAAACATCGTCATTCTCCCAACGATACGATCTTGTTTATGGGAACATGAATGTTTTACCGGGGATACCCCTGCCCTCTCCCCGTTTGTGGTAAACCTGAATGTATTACCGGATTCCCCGGGTTGTCAGCCCCTCAAGGACCCGCTCCCGGGCTTCCTGCATGTCGGACTGCCGCACAATCCTGCCGTTCTCAATGAACCGTTTTACCAGCATTACTGCCCCGCCAGGTGCTTTCTGCTCCGCAGGCAGCACACGGTGCCCACCCTCCTGCAGCTCATACACCTGCTTTTTGCCGCTCCGCTTCCCCCGTTTAGCCCTGGGCTTACCTTCAATCTCGACAATATCCAGACCAAAATCGATCACCGGTGCATTCGCGATCGCACCACCAACACCAAACGCATCGACAACATCCCGGTAAGCAACCACATCCTCGCGGGTCACCCCCCCGGATAAGAAGATCTTCACCCCGGAGTAGCCGTGGGCATCCAGCTCCCAGCGCACTTCCTCAATGATGGAGCGCATGTTGCCCCGGCGCGAGCGGGGGGTATCGAGCCGCACTGCAGTTGCACCGCACTCAGCCGCCCGTAAAGACTCGGACTTTTCATCGCAGTAAGTGTCACAGAGCATGATCCGGGGCACGTCTTTTGGAGCGTGTTTGTCAAACGATCGCCAGGCATCTTCCGGCTTTTCATAGCACATCACAAACGCATGCGGCATAGTCCCGACAACCGGCATCCCTTTTGGTGCACAGGTGTTCGAAACGCCATCAGCACCGCCAATCCATGCAGCACGCTCGATCATCCCGGCAATGGCCGGGTGCTGGCGGCGCGAACCAAAAGAATAGACCGGACGACCCTGTGCGGCCAGCGTGATATGGGCAGCAGCAGAGGCAACTCCCGACGCATGGCAGAGAAACCCGAGGATTGCCGTCTCGTACCGGCAGAAATCCCGGTACTTCCCCGAAATCCGCACCACGGGTTCATTTTTATAGAACGTGGTGCCCTCCGGCATTGCATCGACCGTGACCGGAAGCCCCTCAAGGAGCGGGATTACATCAGAAAGTCCGCAGAAGACCGCCCAGGTATCCGGAAGTGCAGATGCGGTCACCTCCATCGACACCACCGGATTGATATTCTCTTTATTCAGGATCTCTTCCGTGCGCATAAAATAGATATCCGTGCATTCGCCCCGTTTTATGGTTTCATCGCTCACGGTTTCGAATATTCCCATACGAGATCATGGATTGTTTTTGAATTTACGCTTAACCAAACATCACTAAAAAAATTGCGCTAAATATTAGTGCAGCCATAGACAACCATTCTAAAAGCGCAGGGATTTTTATGCAGGGTATATTCTTTACCGGGTTTTTGGCAGGATCGGCACGGGACGACAGGTGGCGCTGATGCTGGGAATTATCGGGGGCACGAGTCTTGTATTCTCAAAACTCCCCTCACTTGAGAAGCACACCGTGAGCACACCGTTTGGAAATGCGGAACTTCTCTTTGGCGACATCGTGATGCTGATGCGCCACCAGTA
>PLLR01000083.1 GCA_003141335.1 Methanoregula sp.
ACGATCTTCGAGAGTTGCGGATGACCTACGCCAAGTGCTTCGAGCAGCGCGTGGTTCATGTCCATATACCGCCCCAGTTCCTTTGGGTTGTTGAGATGGTGGATCGCACTCATACTCACTCCTTCAATGGCATCGAGTATCGGATCCACGATCTCAGGATGTTTCTTTTTTTGTTCCCCCACCTGCTCCACCATCTTTGCTGTACTATGTGAAACAAGCGAATCTCCTATGACAAGGTGCAGGTTCTGCGGAGGCAGCCTCCTGCGGGAACCCCCCGAGATCAGGACAATCCCGCCATACATGGAGACCGTTGTATCGGTAGGGCTCGCCCGCCCCTTCTGCACCTTCTTTTCTATCTCAAATGCCATATCAGCGATGTCGTCACGGGTTTTATGCAGGGAAAACTCATCGTTGATAGCAGAGAGTGTCGCAACGGTAACTGCTGCGGATGAGCCAAGTCCCGATGAACTCGGGATCTGTGAATTAATATAGACGCTGCCCATGACACCCATTGACTCGAAACATCCGTCAATATAGGAGGACTTTGCGCGCTGGGGGTGTTTTGTTTTTCTGACCGTGACAAACACGCGGGGTTTTATTGCCATCGCTATGCCGGGCTTTCCGTATACTACCGCATGCTCGCCGAACAAAAATACCTTGCCCGGCGCACTCCATGTTGCCAACCTACATCACCGTAATAGCTGCGTACCCCACAACCTCGCAACGGTCCCCCGTCACATCGCCGCTCGTCGCATACTGTATAAGCTGTGCCGTCTTTGCCCCGAGATTTTTACAGGCTGTTACCATGGCAGCAATTGGGCCGTACCCGCAGGCAGTCACCCGTCGCTCCTCAATCCGACCATAGAATTCTTTTATATCGAGGTTTAGTAACGGTTCGATTGCATACAGGTCATCAGATTTTGCCTTCTGCTCGGACACATAGTGGGAGAAGTCGCTGGATGCAACAATTCTCACATCCCGCTTTGTCCGCTTTATCGCTTCACCGATCTTCTCAGAGAGCCGCATCGCGCTCGTATAGTCCTGCTGTCCCATCATAACCGGGGCAATCCGTGCCCGGGGGAACCGGAACTTGATGAACGGCATCTGTACTTCGAGGGAATGTTCGTCGCGGTGGGAGGATTCATCCGTCTCGATATCGAGTGCCTCGACAAACTCGGTGTCCGTATCAACTACCCCAAGGGGTGTTTCCCAGGGACGTTTTGAGACACAATTAATGTACCCGCGATGGGAGGGACCAATCACCACAAACGTGCCGGAGAAGCCGGGTGCGATCGAGCCGAAGGCGTGAGCAGCTACCTGCCCGGAATAGATATACCCTGCATGCGGTGATACGATGCCCAGAGGTGCTCCCTCCGGTCTGGTGCCGGAGAAAAACTTCTCCAGCAGTTGTTCCAGGTGAGAGGGGTCACGCGGATAAAACATGCCAGCTACTGCGCATGTACGCATCATAATCGGATAAACCCTCTAATCGTACTATTATATCTAACGATCGGTCATCCAAAAAGGAGATGGATCGTATCAGATTTCAATTTCGAAGTCTTCCGGTGTGAGTGCAGTTGAAATCCCACGAAGACGGAGCATCTCCCGGGTGAGCAGGAAGTAGATCATCGAAAGTGCCTTGCGACCTTTATTGTTCGTAGGGATAACCAGATCCACAAACCTGGTCATGTTGTTGGTGTCGCACAGGGCGACAACGGGAATTCCGCTCTGAACTGCTTCGTTTATCACTTGTGCGTCACCGATCGGGTCAGTGACAACAACTACCTGGGGCTCAATATATCCATTGAGGACAGGGTTGGTGAGCAGTCCCGGGATAAACCGCCCGGTTGCTGACATTGCGCCAATGGTGTCGGCAAATTTCCTGGCCGGGAACTGTCCGTACTGCCGGGAGGTGACAACGAGTATGTTGGGGGCCTCGTACTGGTTTAAGAATTTCGCTGCGGTCTTGATCCGTGAGTCCGTCTCGCGGATATCAAGGATATAGAGTCCATCACCGCGGACGCGGTAGATGAATTTCTTCATGTCCTTGCTCTTCTGCTGTGTACCGATGTGGACACCGGCTGCAAGGTATTCCTCGACAGGGATGAGCGGTTCTTTTAATTCAATTTCCATCTCATTTACAGTGGTCATAGCTGTTCCTCAATACGTATCAGTTCATTCAGTTTTGCAATGCGTTCTCCACCAACAATACCGCATTTTAAGAAAACACAGGAGAATGCAGTTGCAAGGTGGGCAATAGTTGTATCCGTTGTCTCTCCGGACCGGTGGCTCATCACGGTGTCCAGGCCATGGGTGTGGGCAAGACGAACCGCTTCATACGTGTCAGTCAGCGTCCCCACCTGGTTGGGTTTTATGAGCACGCAGTTTGCGGCGTCCATCTCGATGCCCTGCATGATGCGATCGACCTGCGTGACAAAGATATCGTCCCCGCAGACAAGGCAACGGTCGCCAACCTGGCTGTTGAGCTCTGCAAACGCGTCAAAATCATCTTCATGGAAGGGGTCTTCGACGTACACAAGGTCATAGCTGTCAACGAGCCCGGCAATGTATGCTATCTGCTCTTCCGTCGTTCGTACCTTGTCACGGTACTTGTAGCCATCCCCATTCCACATCTGGCTCGATGCAACATCTATACCCATATCAACCGAGATATTCATCTCGTCGGCAACAAGTCCGGTCGCCTCGGCAATGAGCTCAAATGCGAGGGCATCGTCAATCTGCGGTGCCCATGCACCCTCATCACCCTTGCCGCAGGATTTCCCGTGTTTCGCTAAGAGTTCCTTTACATGCCGGTGCACAGCAGCGTTTGCAAGAACTGCTTCTTCTGCATCGGTGGCATCTCCGGGCACGACAAGGAATTCCTGGATCTCAGTCGAGTTTGCGGCATGCGCACCACCGCCAATAACATTCCCCAGCGGGAGTGGCAGCTCATTCACAAACGCCCCGCCAAGATAGCGGAAAAGCGAAAACCCCATCGATGATGCGGCAGCCTTTGCATTTGCAAGCGAGAGCACTACAGCGATATTGGCACCGATTTCAGCGAAATTTGCCGTTCCGTCAATATCGCGGAGCTGCTCATCAAACCCCTGCTGGTCACATGCATCCATCCCTATCAGTGCCGGGATGACATTCTGGACAGCATACTCAACAGCCTCCCTGGGCGGCTTGACCTTTGCTTCAAGAGAGCCGGTACTGGCACCGCTGGGGGCTGCAGACCTGCCAAAACCACTGGGAGTATGAACATCAGCCTCGACGGTCATGTTACCCCGGCTGTCGAGAATTGTCCGTAGCTCGATTATCTCAATAGTCGTCATGCGTCTTCTACTTCCTTTTTACAGTAATGGGGATGGTGTTGTTGTTGTATTCCTCAATGGCGATCTCCAAAGGATCGATCCGTGTAGTGGTGATAAGTAAGGGAGCACCCATCGATATCTGCAGAGCCCTTGCTCCAATAATTCTCGCCCGTTCATACCGGGTATATGTCTGCGCCTGCATTCTTCGTCCTCAAATTGATGATCTGATACTGTTACTATGGGGTCGCTGAGATTCGAACTCAGGTCACTGCGTCCCGAACGCAATAGGATGGTCCAGGCTACCCTACGACCCCTCGCTCTTATGTCGATCTACTGGTACGGGTTGAGCTCATCAATGATCTCTTTATGAGTCAGGAGCATTCGCCTGCAGCAGTACCGGGAAATATTAAGATCGTCGAGGATCTTTTTGGGATCCTCGCCTTTCTCCCGTCTCATCTTGAACTCTTCCCACGCTGTTGAGATTGGTTTCCCACAGGTGAAACATCGAACGGGTATCACGATTTTTGACCTCTCATCATATCTTTTATCTTAACGATAAGACTTTTGGAATTTCTTGCGTGCTCCACGGCCGTGCGGCTTCTTTGCTTCTTTCTGCCGTGAGTCGTTGACGAGGAGCGTCCTGTCATAGGTGAGGTAAATATCCTTAATCTGGGGATCGTTGTGCCACTGGAGGATACCACGGGCAAGGGCGGTACGGACCGCTTCTGCCTGACCCATCACACCGCCACCAGCGACGTCGATGATCACATCGATGCCGTGTATCGCTTTGGGTACAAGAAGGAGTGGTTCTGAGATCTTCATCCGTGTGACTTCGCTGCCGTATGCCTCGAGCGGCACAGAGTTGACACGGATAATGCCTTTCCCCGCCTTCAAGGTCGCTCGTGCGATTGCCGTCTTGCGTTTTCCGCTTGTATTAATGATCTTTGCCATAGGGACTCGCCTCTAGAACTTCGCTCCGAGGAACGTGCACACTGCACCAAGCGTTACATATGCCGGGTTGTTCAGCCGGTTCATGTGTGCGTCTTCGAGCACTTCCATCTCTTTTCCGACAAATTCTACCGGAACACCGACATAGCACTTGATGCGCCTCATAGCATCGACACCACGGGGGCGTTTGTACGGGAGCATGCCACGGATAGTCCGCTTCATGAGATGGTCGGGCCGGCGTGGGACGAACGGTCCCCAACGGGAGCCGCTGGCGCCGCGTTCCCTTTTGTGCCTGTAGTTGGCAAGCACACGTGCACGGCTGCCGGAGATGATGGCTTTCTCTGCGTTGACGATGGCAATCTCTTCGCCGGCAAGCCCGCGCTGTGCGACAAGGCTTGCAAGCCGTCCGAGAAGCAGCCCGTCACCATTGATTACTGTAACCATATCTTGTTCACCTCAGGATCCGGACACCGCTACCCTTCGGATTGTCCAAAAGGAGTTGTTCGATCGACATGCACTGTCCCTTTGCGTCCCTGATCTTGCTGGTTGCTGATGCCGAGAAGTTCAGCGCTGCAACTTTCACAGACTGCTCCAGCACACCACTGCCCAGCACTTTTCCGGGAACGATGATCGTCTCACCATTCTGGGCATAGCGGTTGATCTTGGACAGGTTGACCTCAGCATAATTCCTGTTCGGGGTCTCCAGCCTGCTTGCGATCTCGCGCCAGATCTTCGCCTCATTCTCCCGTGAATTGTTCTTCAGGAGTAATATGAGGTTGGTAAGACGGGGGTTCGTCTTTTCCACAATTCTTGTCATTTCTTTTCATCCCCTGATATCTCGCCTAACTGTCTCTCCAGCTCGTTTGACTGATCCCTGATATATTGCAGTGCACGGTCCATGATCTCTTTTACCGGCAACGACCCGTCGCTCTCGACCACGAAAATATACCGGTCTGCTTCGGCGGAGATGGTAATTGCCGGTTCGTCCCCGATACCGCTTGCCAGGCATGCACGCTCGCAGAGCTTGCACATGGAGCAGTCAGGGAGTTTTCCTGTTACAACTTCGACTTTCTTGTCTCGTACTGCAAGGACTTCACGGGGACATTCGTCCACGCAATTACCGCATGCATCGCAGGCTTCACTGATGGATACTTCAGGATAATTCTTGTATCCGCATATGAGCGTCGGCTGCCACTTCGCGTGCTCTCGTCCGGTATTGAGGATTGCTTTTGCTTCAACGACAAGTTTCTGCCCTTTGATGAGCTTCACGATGGGAATGTTATCATATACCGGTGTCGCTTTGGGGTCCTGAGGAATGAGGTCACTGGACTGGACCGTCTTAGGGCCTTCGACACTTAACGTGAAGGTAACCGTGCAGCCCGGGCATCCCGCGCCACCGCACGTGCAGTTTTCCTGAGTCGAATAGGTTGAAAGGTCGGTTTTTATGGGGATAAGCCCGAGCCGGTGTGCCAGCATCTCATCGAAGAACGCACTCGTATTATCATAGATACGCACGTCTTCGATTGCCAGCGTCGGTACTTCACCGATCATTGCCCGCCGGAACGCGTTGGCAAATGCCGGCCTAGCTCCCGCAAGAGTGAATCGTGCCAGGGTATCGTCAAGACTGCTGAATTCAATCTCCATCACACTCTCCTTCCTCGCCTGCCGCCTTTCGCGCGACAGGAGTCGTGGGGGATGGGCGTGACATCTTCAATACGCCCGATGCGCATACCGGCACGGGCGAGTGCACGGATTGCTGCCTGGGCACCGGGCCCGGGACTGCGCTGTTTTCCTTGTCCAGGTGCACGCACCTTGACGTGGACGCCCACAATTCCCTTCTCCCGGGCATTCTGGGCAACGTTGCCTGCCATCTGCATTGCTGCATACGGTGAGCCCTCGTTCCGGTCCTGCTTGACCACCATGCCACCGCTGCTTTTTGTAACGGTCTCTGCGCCAGAGAGGTCGGTGATGGTGATGATGGTATTGTTGAACGATGCAAAGATATGTGCAACGCCCCACTTTTCCTTATCGTTTGCCGCCATCTTATCTCACTCCTGCGGGTTTGGTGATCCGTGACTTCTCCGGATGCGAGTCGCTTAAAAACGGTGACTTGCCGTAATAGGTGATCTGCATCTCTTCGTTCCGGTTAACCCGGTACCCCGGAATACTGACGCGCCTGCCACTAATTGCGATGTGCCCGTGGGTAATGAGCTGCCGTGCCTGTTTTGGTGAACGGGCAAGCCCTTTCCGGTGTACAATACTCTGGAGCCGGCGTTCGAGCTGTGCCTGGACCTTCAGGGACAGGACATCTGCGATATCGGCATCCGGACCAAGCAGTCCTGATCGCTGCATGTGAGAGATCAGCTCAGCCTTCTTTGCCTCAAAAAGGGTCCTGTCAATAGTACTTGACATGATAGCAAGGAGGTTACGTGCCCCTTTCCGGTATTTACGTAAGTAGCTCTGTGCCTTCCAGACTTCCCGCTTGTTGCGCAGCCCATATTCGATCACAAGACGGGTCTCAGATTCGATCCGCGTCTTTTCGAAAGGGCGCTTGGGGGTCTGGTAGGATTTATGATTCTTTCCCGGGTATCCCATGGTTAGCTACCTCCCTCTTTCTTCCTCTTGACACCCACGGTCGTCCCGGTTCTTCCGGTAGACTTGGTGCGCTGCCCGCGGACTTTCTGCCCGGTCTCGTGCCGGATGCCCCGGTAGCAGCGGATCTTTCTCATGAGGTTGACGTCTTCGTCCTTTGAGAGCGCTACATCGGGACCTAAGAGGTGCTTTGCCTCGCCGGTGTAGACATCTTTTGGCCGGTTCGCCATCCATGATGGGATCTTCGATGAGTATTGTTCAACAGCGGTGCGGAGCCGGTTGACCGACTCCTCGTCAATGCGACCGAGTAACGCGTATTCGTCGACTTTCGCCATACGGGAGATCACCGTAGAGGTATGCCTGCCTACGCCCATGATTCCGGTCAGGGCAACCCTCACCGATTTGGTTCCATCCAAATCGGTTATGCCTACCCTTACAAAATATTTTATGTCTTCTTCCTGAGCCATCCAATCCCCTCGTAGTGTGAGATTTTCTCTTGAGCGCTGAGTCTTGAGCGCTGAGGGAGGGATTTGAACCCTCGAGTCCCAGGGGGACACAGGTTTAGCAAACCTGCGCCATACCAGGCTTGGCTACCTCAACAGAGGAATCTCGCATCTTATACAGACACTCGCAGTGGATAGTCACTGCTCCATGAATGGTGCTTTATAATATGGGCAGGGTCTGGTAATAAGTGTTTGGGGGAGTTCCCCGCAACTGAACGAAGGGGGAACCGGCAAAAATATTCATCAGGACATTTTTTAACGTTCAACAAAGGATCCCAATCGAGTAGTACGTGCATGGCACGTGTAGTGAAGGAGTTGTTTTCCCTGATTCTTATGTATGAACTGTTTTTTAAGAACAGAAAATTCCCTGCAATTACCTTGTATACTACAGTGCGATTTGATATCACTCTTTTCTTAGATATCTTTTTACACACCTTTTCATGGTAAGTATTCACATTCGGGGGGATCCCCTTGTTAACAAAAACAGGTGCGTTACTCTTAACATTATTACTCGATCAATTCCAAATAGCCATCAATGAAACTCATCAGGTTTGCAATTATCGCCGGGCTCCTCATCACCTTCGCACTTACCCTCGCCACCTTCCCAACGGTCCCGGATAGGGTCGTATCGCATTGGAACGCAGCCGGGCAGGCTGACGGATACTCATCGAAGTTCTGGGGACTCTTTCTCATCCCCCTTATCATGACGGGCTTTGTCGCCCTGTTCGCTATGCTTCCCCGCATCGATCCGTATAAAATGAATTACGAGAAATTCAGGGACTATTACGAGGGGTTCATTCTCCTTTTTGTCCTCTTCTTCCTTGCTATCCAGGTCCAGATCATACTCTGGAGCATCGGGTACCAGGTCAGCCCGAACCTCACGTTTCCCCTCCTCATCGGGATGCTCTTCATCTACATAGGATTTCTTCTCGGGCACGCGGAGCAGAACTGGTTTGTTGGTATCCGCACACCCTGGACATTAAGCAGTAAAACGGTCTGGAAGAAAACACACGAGCTCGGCGGGAAATTATTCAAGATTGCGGGTGTTATTTCCTGTGCCGGTATAGTGGCCGGGGCGTATGCGCTCTGGTTCATCCTAGTACCGGTGCTTGCAGTTGCGGTATACACCGTGGTATACTCTTACATCGAATTCCAAAAGGAATTAAACAGCCAGAAAGGAGAAGGTTGAGATTTTTTTTCATTCTTTTAAGCAGACAGGATAATCTTCTGTATCTTAAAAAAAAGGGATAACGTACTTTTTTTCCCTTTTTCCTCCTGACCCGCTTAACACCAGAACCTACCGGTGCTGAAATTACGAGGGGGGGCGATGGTTGCACCCCTCTGATCAAAATTTCCGGTTGATTGATACTCGGGGTTGTTACACGAGTGCTACCGGCGTGATTTTTTGGTAAAATTCATGATTGAAAAAAGGGAAGGGATCTGCCGTGGGTTACAATGCGTTCACAAGCGATTGGCGTGTGATGATACCCACAAGGTTACCCTTGTCCACTACCGGGACTGAACTGATATTCTTTTTCAGCATCATACCGACAACATCCGGAATCTTTGCACTCCGGTCGATGGTGAGAATCGGGGTTGTCATGATTGTCCGGATAAGGATGTTGTGGAACCGGAAATCCTGGTGCCGGTCTTCCACCTTCTCCCGGAATTTCCGGAGAGAGATTGCAAGATCGGTTTCCGTGACGATCCCGCTGATTTTTTCTGCTTCGGTCACCACAAAACGGGAGATGTTGTATTCCGCCATCCGGGCCTGGAGGTGCGAGAGCCGTTCATTGGCATCAATGGTGTGGGCAGGTTCCATCGCTCCCTCGATACTTCCCTTTGGCTGGAGCACCCTGAGCAATTCCCCATACCCGACCTGCCCGACAAGGCGCTGGTCGTTATCATGGACAGCCACCAGTTTATGCTGTTTTAAGAGCGGTACGACGACCCCGATTTCCTGCTGGGGGAACACCGACGGAATATTCTCCTCGAGTGAACTGGCGACATGAATCTTTGCCGTGGAGATCGGTGCTTTGTTTTTACTCCCCAGCTTATCCGCAATCGATTTGCGCGATACCGTTCCCACAACCTGGTGACTGGCAAGCACGATAAGCGGGTCAATATTTTCATTGAGCATCTTATCCAGCGCCTCGTTGATTGACTGGGATTTCGAAATCGTCACCGGCTTTGCCATCACGTCTTTAACGAGCAATTGAACTGTCATGATACCTCCTCGTTTCCCTCTCCCTGCCTCACTTTTTTCCCCGTTTCCTTTTTAAAATGCACATCTCATCTGACATGTCTCAGATTGTATACTACCCGGCTCACGGTCTACAGCGCATTGACCAGAGACCGTCTTGTAATGATACCGAATAGTTTGCCGTTATCCATCACGGGAACCGAACTGAAGTTCTTTTTCAGCATCAGGTCTATCACTTCCGACACATGTGCTGTCAGATCGACTGATATGAGCGGCGAAGTCATGATGTCCCTGATAATCATATTCCGTATCCGGTGGTCCTGGTGCTGGTCCTTGACCGACTCCCGGAATTTCCGCATCGCAATAGCGACGTCAGTTTCGGTGACGATTCCTATGTATTTGCCTTGATCCGATACGACAAAACGTGTGATATTGTCATCGAGCATACGGCGGCGCAGGTGAACAACACGCTCATCGGCTTCAATGGAGATAACCTTCTCGATTGCGCTTTCAATCCCGTTATCCGGCTGGTACTTTTTCAGCAGATCGCCGGCACTTACCTGCCCGATCAGATTGTGATCCCCGTCATACACAACGACCAGTTTGTAGTGCTGGAGCAGCGGGATGAGGACGTTGATACTTTCATCAGGATAGACGCTCGTGAAATCTTCCTCAACCACACTTGCCACGTGGATAGCAGTGGGTGCAATATCGGAGTTCTGTTTGCTGCCCAGCTTTTCTGCAATTGCCTGCCGGGAGACAGTACCGACAACGGAGTTATTATTGACTGCAATAAGGGGATCAATGCCTTCCGCAAGCATTTTATCAAGTGCTTCGGTGATCTTTGCCGATTTTGAGATGGTTGTTGGTTTTACCATCACATCTTTGATAAAAATTTCTTTTGTCATTTCGCCACTTCCTTTATAATATCATCCCGTTTTATAATTCCGGATATCGCACCGTTCTCCATGACAACAAGACTGTTGACATGGTTTTTTCTCATCAGTTCAAGGGCATCGGGGAGCAGTGTTTCCGGGGGCACCGTAATAACCGGGCTGGTCATTACATCCTCGGCAATCACTGATGCAACAGTACGTAAGCTATGACTCCTCGTCCCGTCCGCCCGTTCGCGTCTCTTTATCGTTACATCTTTTCCAACCACCCCGGCAATCTTTTGCTCATTATCAAAGAATGCAAGGTTTGTTTCGGTGATTATTCCCGCAATCGTACCCTCATTGTTCATGACAACAACTTTGTCGTTGCGTTCACTCATCACCGTGATCACATGGTCGAGCGAGTGGTAGCGACTGACGGTTGCAACATCCTCCATCACGTCCCCAACCGTGCAGGTAAGAGCGCGGACAAGACCGGATTTCATCAAATCTGTCTTGGTAACAATTCCCACAACGTTCCGGTTTTCAATAACCGGAACACAACTGATATTTTTTGATGCAAAGATACCCGCGATCTTCTTAATCTCTGTATCAGGAGACACGACGGTTGGTTTACCCGATGCAAATGCACCCACCGGAATCTGGTCGATGGGGCGCCGGCGCCATTCGGGTTCTCCCTGTCGGAGACGGTATGCAATGTCTTTTTTGGTGAGTATTCCTGTGAGCCTGCCTTCCTCCATCACAAGGAGCCGCGAGATTTTGTGCTTCACCATCAGGTTCCTTGCGTAGGCGATCATATCCTGGGGGGATACAAAATAGACCGGTGCTGTCATCACATCACGTGCCAACATTCAAGTCACCCCTTTGCAAATGCCCGCACAAGATCGAACTCGGTAACCAGTCCAATCAGGCGGGAGTCCTCGATCACGGGCAATGCACCTATGTTCCTGTCCAGCATCTCGCGGGCAGCCTGGGTGATACTCTGCATCGGCGTGGTCGTGAAGAGCTTCCCGGTAACCAGCGTCCGGACAGGCAGTTCCATGACGTCTGCAGCATTGCCGGTCGTGAGCCGGGAGAAGACCTCACGGCTCCCAAGATACTGCATGATGTCCGTGGCGGTCACGATACCGTAGAGCACATCGTCGCTTACCACGGGTAAACGCCGGAACCTGTACTGTATCATATCATGAGAGACCGTCGCAATCGGGCAGTCCGGCGCGGTCACACGGAGTGATGTACTCATAACATCCTCAATATTGAGCGTACTTCGCTCCGCACCGAGCACCCGCAGCACGTCCCGTTCGGTGACGATACCATTCAGCACACCATCTGTATCGACTATGGGGAGCCCGCCGATCTTTTTTTCTACAATAATATCCACTGCATCCCGGATCCGTGAATCGTGTGGAAGCGTGGTAATCTGCTGGGTCATGATAGTACGAACGCTCTCGTTGACCGCAGCCAGCAGGTTACCGCCATGCCTGACCTGTACGAGTTTGTACTTGTCTCCGCCACCCATGAAATTGATCACATCGCCGGAGGTGATGATCCCGCGCAGTTTCTTTGTACCTGCATCGGTAACCGGCAAACGGCGGAACCCGCACTTCGTCATGATTTCCACCGCCCCGATAATACTCTGCGTGGGAGGTATCGATATGACATCGTGGGTTGCGATCCCCATGATCTCACCTTCCTGCTGGACAATATGGGATTTGAACTCGACCGGGCCCCGGTCGAGTTTTCCCTGCATCTTTAAGAGCCTGTCGCCCTGTTTGACTCCCCGGTCATTCTGATGCATAATCACACTCCGAATGGTTCAATGACCCTGGTTTTATGATAGTTCCGGAACGATACCGTTCACAGATTATCAGAATTTTTCTCACTCCAATCACTATCTTTGTGGCCGTTTACTAAAAAGGCCTGAAAGTATGTCGTGCCGGTCAACAATTCCGACAATGCAATCCTTTTCAATAACGGGGAGCCGGCTCACGTCATGCTTTACCAGCAGTTCCGCAGCAGAGCTGATCGGTTCATCCGGGCCAATGGTAACCACATCTTTAGACATCATCGCCTCGATGGTGGTGTGGGCGTGGTGGGCAATCACCGACTGAACCCGCCGTGTGCGGATCAGATCGCGCCGGGAGATTAATCCCACTACCCGCTTCTTTTTAACTACGGGGAACGCGGAAAAACCGCTCTCTACGATCATCGTGTAAACCTTCTGGATCGTGTCTGTCTGGCTTGCACTGGTCACATCCCTGGACATATAGCCGGCAACTGTCCCGTGAAGTTCGTTGCGGGAGATGAGAACGGGGAATATATCTGAGAGGAGCACACCTCCGATAATACGAGGGTTGGGATCAACAACCGCAACACTGTCCGTCTCGTATTCCCGCATCTTTCCCGCCACCTGCTCAATGGGATCTTCCGGACCGACTATGGGCGCTTCCTTGACAAAACCTTCAACGGTTACATTCGATTTTGTCGCAGTTACCCGCAGCCCGTCGGTGAGATCAATATAGCCGAGGAGGTTTTTCTTTGCGTCCACGACATAGACTTCCCGGAACCGGTCGTCTCTTAAGATTTGCCGTGCCTTTGTTATCTGGTCATTATATTTCAGCACAGGGATCTCAAGCATGAAATCCTGTGCTGTTTTCATGTAATATTGTCCTCCTCACGGCAGCGGGAACAGAGCATCATATTGTCAACCCGCTTGAGATCATCAGACATCTGGCTGCAGCGATTGCACATTCCCTGCTCGACAATATCCTCGCGGTTGATCTCGATGAGATCAGCCAGGAGCTCATTGAGTTCATTGGATACGGTAAGGAGATCACGCACCGTCACGATCCCGATGACTTGGTTTTTTGCATCGATAACCGGCAGTCTCCTTACCTTGTGCTTCACCATCATATGGGCGGCATCGCCAACAGTTTTGTCCGCACTCACCGTAATGAGTGGCGTACTCATGATTTTGTTCACGTGTACAGTGCTTGGCTTGAGATCTTTTGCCACCACCTTGCAGGTAATGTCTTCCTCAGTCACGATACCGATAGGTTTGTTGTGTTCGATGATGATGACACTGCCAACCTTATCGTGGCACATGGCTTTTGCCGCCTTTGCGACCGTCGCCTCAATACCAATCATGGTAGGATTGTTTTTCATTACTTCATGTAACGGAACCTGGGTCTCAAACCGTATTCCATTGGATGTCTTTTTCATGAGTCACCTCCTTGAAGTGCTTTTCCTGATGATTACAATTAGCATACTCCCTCCCTTTGTATAAATACAATTTGGCGGGGGTAACCAACAATGCGGGGCAGTAATAATGCAAGGGGATTTCCTGCCGGCACCGGCGAATCAGGAGCGGCAGATTAGTAGATTATAACCCATATTCCGCAGAAGTCCCCCCAAAGCTAAACATTTTTAGCTAACCTCAGCCAAACTTCTCAGGCAGAATGAAACTCTCATCTGCCTATCTGGGACACCATGGATTAGTAGCCGGGATCTACGATGAACTTGAAATTGGGAAGATAATTGACAAGACCCTTCCCAAACAAGGACA
>PLLR01000121.1:0-12763 GCA_003141335.1 Methanoregula sp.
GGGAATCCCCCGCTTCTCTCCCCATTCGGTTATCGGGGGCTATATTGCAGCTGGAAATAACCGCTAATAGCACCTAATGGGAGGCAAATCTCCACTCATATCGATGTGGGGTAGCGGAATGGGTATAGTCGGGAAAAAGGGGGGTTTTGAACAGTCCCGGGATCATCCCTTCGAATCCGGACACTCACCAGTACATAACCCCCGATCTCCCCCATTCGGGCTCCGATTGGGTGATTTTGGGTGATCAGGTCGCGGGAAATGGGGAATTATAGATCACTTTTTTTGCGATCTCGGATTTTCAGGGTTTTAAGGCGAAAATATCTTCATTTCGAACCTGAAAAATGTCCCTAATAGACCCTTTTGGATGGCAAATCTCCTGGTCAATGGACCTTGAGTATGGGGTAACTGGAAAACGCAGGTTTTGATATAAGTTTTTCCTGAATTTTTGCCGGAAATGTGTGCCTTGCGGTTATTGCGATGACAAGACTCATATCAGATAAGAAATGTGTTTCTTGTATGGATCTCTTCGTTCTCCGGCATGGAAAGGCGGGACCGTCTTTGAATGGTTCTGACGATAGTAAACGGGCACTCACTGGTGATGGAAAGGATGAAATACGAAAAGTTGGGAAGTGGATGCGGCGAAAAAAATTCAAGTTCGATATTATTGCCACAAGCCCGCTGACCCGCGCTTATGAAACTGCGGAAATTGTTGCCCGGTCGCTTGGCCAGAAAAACCGGCTTGCTGTCTGGGAGGAACTTGCGCCCGGTGGTGATTTGGATACGATTTGTTATCATGCTGCACAATATGATGAGGATGCGATCCTTCTCACCGGGCACGAACCTTTGTTATCGATGCTCATCAGCAGGATCATCGCCGGAAATGATTCCGCCTCTCTTATCCTCGCAAAAGGCGGCCTGGCAAAAATCAGGAATTATTCATTCGACAAACGGCCGTCCGGTGATCTCCAGTGGCTGCTCACACCCGGACAGATGATGGAGATGCGGTAGGGTATTTGGGATCCATGGATGAACGAAACCTTAAACGGTCCCTCGCCCCGCTTGGTGTTGCTTCCGGAATAGCCATACTAATGCTCATTTCGGTAAAATTGGCAGATTATACAGGTATTCCCCTCCTGGACCAGGCAGTCCCGTTCATTCCTCCTGTTCTTTTCAGATTAACCGGCACCTGCATGATTCTGATTTGGCTACCGGTGTTCATAGCCGGGTTTTATTCCCTGGGACAGAGCGGTGCGGTGGGACAGGCAGAAAAACTGCGGACCGGAGGTATCTACCGGTATGTCCGGAACCCCATGTATGCTGGTATCAGTTGCACGATCATCGGTACAGGACTCCTTTTACTCCTGACGGGTATTGTCATTCTCGGTTGTGCATGGCTGACCATGTGTTATATCCAGTCCCTTCGCGAAGAGAAAGATCTCACCGGACGTTTCGGCAGGGAGTATGAAGAATACCGGAAAACAACCCCAGGGTTCATACCGGATATCACCCGTATCACGAAGGACTTAGCCGGAGAGTGGTGATTCCCACCGGACAGGTGATAGAGATGCGGTAGGGTATCACGCATTGCATTCCCTCAGTAAAAATAATAATAAAGGCTCGCGGGAGACTGCTGCATTCCAAAATTCAGACTATCCTGATCCTTTTTTTAGTGCTGCCTTCATAGGGTTCCAGTAATAGTCATGCCACCCCTGGCTGATCTCCTCGTACTGGTCAGAGGGAACTCCGGTCTGAATAAAGGATAGTTTCGTCCCTGAAGATACCGGGGAAAGCGTGATGGTCAGCGTTGAATAATGATCATCAGGCCAGTCACTCGCCCGCCAGGTCTGGATAATTTTTGCGTCCGGTACCAGCTCAACATTCTTACCGTCTGAATACCCTTCGTTTGTCACAAACGTTCCCCCGACGTCCCTGCTGATCTGTGCAGAACCCCCGGTAAAAAGGGCATGTTTTTTCTCGTCCGTCAGCATTTCATACACGTCATGAGCGCTCGCATGAAAGGAGATGGTCTGGCGGATTGTTTTTGTTTCCATACAGTTACTCCCTGTTCATGTTCCTTTTCTCTTCTTTAATCCGTGATATTCTGAATCTTTCTGGTGCACAAGGAAAAAACCGGTAGCTGAAATGATGAAAATCCGGAGAATTGAAATGCGGCATATGAGCTCTTCTTAATTTTTATTTTTTTAGTGCTGTCTTAACCTTAAAAATAACATCCGCAGTCAGGACAGGCATATTATGAACGGATTCGGCATGATCAATAAATTTTTTCATTATTTCGCTATCCGTTGTTCCTGTCGTCTTGAATGAACAATCCATACCGAGATCTCTGCATGTAAATGCTACCATATTCAGTCCTTATTTTATCTTACTTCGGGAATGTCCGACATGATATGAAATCTTCATAGGTACGTTTCCAAAAAAATCCCCGATAATAAATTATTGGCGGGAATCGCACAATGTAAAAGTCATGATTCCCACTTTTGCATGTTTCTGCTTTAATATTCATGAGATTGTTCAGATTAGGTCATTGAACCCGATGCTTATCCCTATAATTGAAAAATTTCGTTTTTAAAAATTGACGTATTTCAGATGAGCGACATGATATCAATCCCTTTTTGTTCCTTCTCACTATCCGACAAATGGCCCTTGATCAGTCTCAGGAGCCAGATAATTTCTCCTTTTCCCATTTTTGAAATTTCATAATCAAAGCCCATACCTTAAAACAGTTCATACTGGTATGTCAAAGGGCCCCGCGACAAGGAACGAAAAATCAGATGAAAAAGATTACAACATTAAACCGAAGGGGAAAATCTATTGATATCCCTACCGAGAAACAGGAATTAGGCGTTGGCGGACACGTGGGTGAGATGGTATGACTCGGGGATGACCCCGCCCCGGCAAGCGATCCGGGAAGCACGGGCAATTGCAGAAGTAACGTGCTTTTTCAAAACACAGTTTCGCTTCCTTATCGTGTTTTATGTTCAGGAGCAGGTTCTGGTCCTAAAACCACGCTTCCAGTGTCTTCTGCCCGGCCTTTACGCAGAAATTCTCCATCGCTTTCTCCACCCGCTCTTCGGAAAAATCGTAATCCCCGCAGAGCATCTTCTTGATGCCCGTGATATCGGGGTGCCCCCATGCGAGGGTATACTCATCTGTCACATCCGGGTGCAGGAAGATATCCATGATGGGCGAGGGGTCAAAATCCGGCAGTTTTTCATGGATTTTTGCCGCAAATTCCCCACGCTGCACGATCTTAAGCCCGGTCTTTGCCCCGATTCCCTCGACGCCCGGGTTGAAATCCGTACCGACGAGGATACCGATCTCTATCAGCTGCTCGCGGGTCAGTTTAAGCCCGTCGAGAACATCCGTGAGTATGAGCCGTTCAGGGTTTACCGTGATCTGCCGTCCCCGGATCTTCCGCTTGCCGCTGACCGTGAGGTTCCGGACAAGATGGAGGGCGCCGAAGAGGAGCGTGTCATAATCCTGCGAAACGACATACCGGGCGTCTCCTTTTATCACCATATACGATGCCTGCGCCTCCCCCTCCCCCGGTGCCTGGACGGTGGGGATGCCCATCAGCATGAGCAGTTCCTTTGAAGTCTCGATTATGGTTGAGTCGACACGGGTGGATGAGCGGGCCTGTTTGTACGCCTCCTCCTCATCACCACGCGCGAGTGCCTCCTTCCAGCGCTCACCTGCCGTGTCGCGTATCTTCCTGCGCTCGTCAATTGTTGCCTTTTTAAGTTCAGCAGGTTTTCCGTCAAAAACAAAGACAGGTTTGAT
Organism: Methanoregula sp.; assembly: GCA_003141335.1. Classification (GTDB taxonomy): domain Archaea; phylum Halobacteriota; class Methanomicrobia; order Methanomicrobiales; family Methanospirillaceae; genus Methanoregula. The sequence goes on from PLLR01000121.1 coordinate 3,802, forward strand.
CCCTTTTTCTAGGAAGTTTGCCATGCGGAAGAGGATGCCGGAGAGATGTGAAGTGACACGCCCGCGCCTGTCCATAAGAGGCGTTCCATCCGGCTGCCGGATGATAGTCAGGAACTGGTAGAGAGCGTTGTTTGCATCGATTGCCGCGACACCCGGCAGTGACTCCCACGTCACCGGTGTCTTGTAATCCGCGATAATATCCCGTATTGCAACGCCCATGATGGTTCACGAAGAAATAAGAATATTACCGGTATGCACGTTTTGAATATTCCCCGACAAGTTCATCCAGGTGGGTGATTGCCATATCGTATTTCTCCGCCATGCGGCCGGAGATTTCCTCGAGATTGTTGCGCAGTATTCGTTCACGGATTACAATACTTCTTTCCAGGTGGCGCATCTTTACCTGCAGCGAGAGGAAGAGTCCGCCCAGTGAAAGCATCATAAGACTTGCGGCAATTGCGATGGTAAGATCCTGCCAGAACCGGTTGATGAGTATGAGCGTAGAGACGATCATAACGATGGTGAGCAGGATATCGAATAAGTAATCACGTATGTCCATACTTTTAGATGATGAGAGCACAGTAATTAAACTAACTACTTAACAAAGAGACGCGTCATGGAAATAAAACGCATAATTCCCTTCCTTGTGATGCCGCTCCTGCTCCTTGCCGTGGAAATCGGGTCAATCCTGATCTCGCTTCCCGTGCAGGCTGCAGGAATCACCGCATTTGAGGATCCCTCTTCACTGGCAAATCCGTTCATCTTTATTGTGATCCTGCTGGTCTTCACCGGCTTTTTACTGCTGCTGATAAAATTTAATTTAAAAAAGCTCATTGCTGCGGTCATAGGACTCTCTATCTTCCTCACATTCGGTTATATCTTTGCCGCCCTCGTTCCTGCACTACTGGGAGATACCGATCTTGCAATGCTTGTTATACTCATATTATCCGTAATGGCAACGGCTCTCCTGTATATATTCCCGGAATGGTATGTGATAGACAGCCTTGGTATCCTGATCGGTGCCGGAGTGGCCTCAATATTTGGTGTCTCGCTTGATATCATTCCAGTAGTAATTCTCCTGGTTCTTCTGGCGGTCTATGATGCAATCTCAGTCTACAAAACAAAACATATGATCACGCTTGCCGAAGGGGTGATCGATCTCAAAACCCCCATCCTTTTTGTTATCCCCAAGCGGCGCAACTATTCATTTATCCGTGATGGGATTGGAAAACTGGATGATGGCGGCGAACGTGCAGCATTCATCATTGGGATGGGGGACCTGATCATGCCCTCCATACTGGTAGTTTCCGCGAATGTCTTTTTAAAAGGCTGGCGGCTTGCAGGAATTATTAACCTTCCGGCGCTGGGAGCCATCATTGGATCCCTTGTCGGGCTGGCAGTCCTGCTTCACTTTGTCTCTTCAGGAAAACCCCAGGCAGGACTGCCGCCATTAAACGGTGGCACTATCCTTGGGTTTCTTCTGGGCTGGGCGCTGGCCGGTTTTTTGTAACTGCGGGTTTGTGGGAAAGGATTGCAGCGAGCACATCCTCAACCCCCTCTCCTTTCTCTGTTGACATGGAGAGGTAGCCATCCGCGATCTGCAGATCTGATTTGTTTGCCGCTACAACAAGCGGTACTTCGATCATTGCCTTCACTTCCTCGAGCAGGTTGAGCTGAACTTCCATCGGGTACCCGCAGTGCTCTGAGGGGTCTAGAATGAAGAGAATGATATCAGCGACATTCATCATGGCCGAAAGTGCCTGTTTTTCAATGGCGTTTCTTTGTTCTGACGGACGATCGAGAATACCCGGCGTATCGACAAACTGGATCCGTTCCCGGCCCTGGATACGGTGTCCGACTATGATGCCTTTTGTAGTAAACGGGTATGACGCAACTTCGGGGACGGCAGAAGAGACCAGCCGGATGAATGAAGATTTCCCCACATTGGGGTACCCTGCGATGACTATCGTGCATGCGTCCTCGACATGGGGGAGCTTCCGGAGGACGTTTCGAACCTCGTTTAAGAATCGCAGGTCCTTGTCTATCTGGTGCACCATGGAGGCAAGCCTGGCAACCGTCCTTTTACGCACCACGGTCGTATCGTCAGATTTCTTTGACTGGACCGCAAGCTGGTTCCCCACCATCTTTGTGTGTTTTGCCGCCCAGCCAACGGCACCCAGCGATTGCCGTATCCGGTCTAAACCAAAGAGAATATCAGCCATCTCCTGGTAAAAACGGGGGATCTGGTCAAATTCAGGGAATCCGCGTATGATGTAGACCAGCCGGTCATGGACCGCTGCGCCAACCGCCCGCACAAACTCTTCATTGGCGCGATCTTTATTGGTCTTTTCCTTCATTTTCTTTGCCGCACGGCGGAAGCTCCTGTCAAGGATTTCATCTGCCGTCGGTACTGTAGGTATATGTTCGAATTCCACAAATCTCCAACCTATTTATATAATGGAGAGTTATACGGTTTATCGTTATGGACCTGTCCCTGATCCAAAAAGATATCCTCATCACTCTCATCACTCTTTACCACCAGCACTCCCACTCCATCAAAGGCGAGGAGATCGCCAACATGATCCAGCGGAATCCGGGGACCGTGCGAAACCAGATGCAGGCGCTTAAAACAATAGGGCTCGTTGATGGCGTACCCGGTCCTAAAGGGGGTTACATCCCCACCGCGCTTGCCTACAAGGAACTCAGCCTGAACGTTACTGAAGGTGATTATAATGTCAGTATCAGCAGGGACGGGGAAATTATTTCCGGAGCAACGGTCCAGGAAATTGATTTTACCACGCTCTGCCACCCGGATATCTGTCATGCAGTGATCAAACTTTTTGGCAGTGCCAAGCTCTTTGAAATCGGAGACCAGATCACGATCGGTCCCACTCCCGTCAATAAACTCCTGGTCCGCGGAGAGGTGTTTGGGAAAGACGAGTCGAAACAGCTGCTCCTCATTGCAACCACTGAGATGATCTCGCTTCCCAAACAACCGATAAAAACCTACATGAGCAGCCCGCTTAAGACGTTAAAAAGTTCAAACACCCTCCACGAAGCGCTTGTCCTTTTCAATAAGGATCGTATCCATGGTGCCCCCATCATTGATAACGGGAAACTTACCGGGATAATTACTATGAGTGATATTGCAAAAGCGGTGGAAAATAATCTGCCATTAACGACAAAAGTTTCTGCAATCATGACTACCGATGTTGTTGAAGCTCCATCGGACACTAAACTTTTTGAGGTGATCCGTCGCTTCAAGGAACTGGAGATCGGGCGGCTGATTGTTGTTGAGGATGGAAAACCTGTGGGTATACTCACCCATTCTGATATCATCCGGGTCTTCCCCTCGTTATAAATCCAATATCTTTAGATATTATAAACTAAATTGAATGAATGGATCGTGTATCATGACAGAATTATCCCAGGCAGCAGTTGAACGTATCATAAAAAAAGCCGGTGCCGGGCGCATAAGTGCCGATGCCACAGAAACTCTTGCGACTTTGATGGAAGAGTACGGGGTATTCTTATCAAAGGAAGCAAAAAAGATGTCAGATCACGCGGGAAGAAAGACGCTGCGTGGATCTGACATACGAATGGCGGCTGAAATCTTCAAATAACTTAAAAGGAGTTATCAATAGCCAAAAAAAAACTCTTTTGACGCGCTATTTTAGAACACTTTAAATATTTATAAGCGTCATAATTTTTTTATGACTCGTGTATTTGCCCGCAGCCTTTCAAGAAAAAAGATTATGAGCAACGATGGCAAGCTCATCGGAACGTTAAAAAACATCAGGGTCGATTTTGATTCAGGTCAGGTTCAGTCAATTATTGTTCATCCGGACCAGACTTTTGTCACCGAAGGATACAACATGGAAGATGACAAGCTCCTGGTAATACCGTTTGAATCGGTAAAGGACATCAAGGATTATATTGTGGTTGACCGCTTTCTTGCGCGAAAATAAGAAGAATATTTAGCAATCGCTTCAACAAATCCATTTCCATATTCTTTTTCTGCAACAAATTCAGCAACTGCCTTTATATCAGGATGGGCATTTGCTACGGTTACTCCAATACCGGCCTTCATGAGCATCTGGATGTCATTGAGCGAGTCCCCGATAGCAAGAAAATCTGAAGGTACCATGTTCATTTCCTGTGCGAGTGCTTCCAGTGCGGTTCCTTTGTCAATGCCAGGTGACTGCAGGTGGATCGCATATCCGGTATCGAGTACATTCACCGGGTGGTCCCGAAGGATTTTTTTAACCTCATCAACGGGAACCGTCCGGGCAAATGCGAGATCGGCAAACCTGTACGTGGGACTAAAAAGCACAAGTTCTTTCCCTTGTACCCGGTAATAAGCCTGAACGTCTTCCAAAGCTTTCCTGCATATACTCTGGTCTCCTTTGATATGGAGCGTACCGGTATAACCTACCCGGAACACTCCTCCGTTCTCTGCAATGAATGTTCCCTGTGTTCCTACCATCTTGCAGAGAGCATCCATAAAACAGGAAGTATTCCCGCTTGCAAGGACTACTTCGACACCCTCTTCAACGAGCGATCTGATCGTGGTAATTGCACCCGTGTTTAGCCGACGGGACGAATCCGTAATCGTCCCGTCAATATCAGTAAGGAGCGCCTTTAGCACGATTTGAGTCCCGCCTCTTCTACCATGAATGGTGCTTCCCCCTCGGGAAGATTGGGGCTGTCGACAAGGCGTGCAATACGTTTGCCGCCCTTGCTCTTGCGCAGGTAGAGCCGGAAGGTTGCAGTATGCCCGACAATGTTGCCACCTATGGGTTTTGTCGGGTCACCGAAGAAGACTGCCGGGTTGGACATTACCTGGTTTGTCACCAGTGCAACAGCATTATGCTCGTCAATGAGCTTGAAGAGCTCGTGCATGTGCCGGTTCAGCTTCTGCTGGCGTGTTGCGAGGGTTCCCCGTCCTGCGTACTCAGCCCTGAAGTGGGCTGTGAGTGAATCAATGATGAAGAGTTTGACCGGGCGCCCGCTGTCTTTGAGTTCCGCTGCAAGGTCACGTGAATTATCCACAAGAAGCATCTGGTGATCCGATGTGTGTGCACGTGCAATGTGGATGTTGTTTAAGAACTCCTGCGGGTCCGCATTATCAATCCCAAGTCCGTGCACCATCTGCTCAATACGCTCAGGACGGAATGTATTCTCGGTATCGATATAGATGGCACTCCCGTTAAGTCCCCCCTGATCTTCGGGGAGCTGAACATTAACTGCCATCTGGTGGACGATCTGGCTCTTACCGGAACCAAACTCACCATACATCTCGGTGATGGCCTGAGTCTCAAGACCCCCTCCCATCAGGGTATCGAGTTCGGGAACGCGAAACGATAGTTTCCTGATATCCTTTCGCTGTTCGAAGATGTCTTTTCCGGTCTTGAACCCGCCAATATCTGCAGCTGCACGTGCAGCTTTGATGATCTTTTTTGCGGTTGATTCGGAGATCTCCGAGATCTCGGAAAGTTCTGCCGGTGATGCGGTTGCAATACTCTCCACCGAGAGGTACCCCGCTTCACGGAGTTTATCTGCGGTGCTCGGGCCTACGCCCGGTAAATCTTCAATCTCTAAAGGTCCTTCAGCCATTTCTTGCACATCTCCTATGGCACAACAAGATGTTAAACATGGGCATATATGCTCTCGGATTGCGCGGGGTGAAAGTGTGACGTACGGGTTAAAGTTCTTCGATAAACCCGCGGATCTGCACCAGCAGGGTTTCAGCTTTGAGATCAACCGGCTGGGAGAATTCAGCTATGATTCGATTACCTGAAAGGATACCGGTTACCTGCATCTCAACCCCGTGCGGAAGATCTCCGTCAATAAGATAGCGTTGTGTGCCATTATCGATAAAGGTGCATCCCTGCCCGGCAATGATGGTCCCTTCAAAAACGATCGGGCGTGACTCCTCCTTTGGCACATGAAATGAACTCCCCCGCCCGACACTCAGCTCAATTCCCCCAAAACGACCGGGTCTGGCGGTCGCATGGTAGACTTCAATCTGGTCACCGGGTTGGACCGGGAGTAATGCTTTTTCACCCCAGACTACCACTTTTACGTCATCTTTGCCATCACTCACGAGAATATTTCTCACCCAGGACACAGAACCGTTGCGGGAAGTAAACGATCGCGGTTCTTTTACCTCCTTCACATCACCCTGTATTGAATAAACCCCCTCTTCACTAACAGAACTAATCGGGGTGAATGGTACGGTGATCTCCTGATCAGTGACTGCCACCGAACTCTTCTCATCGAGGCTGTAGGCTCTCCCGGTGCTGCGTCTGTCGGGTTTTGCACCGGTGATGTGGACGGGGGTATTCGGGAGAATATTCATAAACAGGTCCGGTACCCATGCTATCAGACGGGCAGTGCCACGGGTATCCCCGATGACAGCTTCCATCATCTCGCCGGTCGTACCGTCCCTGCGGTTGAAGGTACGGGGCTCTTCGCATGCAATCAGGATCGCATCAAGATCCACAGGATCTGTTGACAGGCTCTCTGCGACGGACCCGTTTGCGGGCAGGGAACAGGTGATCTCGCAGCTTGCCTTGCGCAGGGCAAGTGCGTAAATTTCTGTTGTGCTTTTTTGCGGGTGGCGCCCGATGATCTCCAGCACGTCCCCCACAGCGATATCACCAGCAGCTCCTGCTTTCTCATCCCACAGGACTACCCGTGTGGTTCCGGTCCCGTCACCAACAAGCAGGGTGGCTACCCAGCCTCTCTCCCCATCTTTCCGGTCAAATTCCTTTGGTTCGGTCTTGTCCATTACTTTCCCGAAAAATGAAAAGAGGCTGGATTTTCCAGCTAACTCCTTTATCTTCACATGCTGGCGGCCCAGTTCACCGACTACGAGCATGGCTGCAGTCGGTTCATCAACGAGATCCCCGCACTCTTCGATCTTTGTTTCTACGCGCCGCTCGAACTCCTCTTTTGAAATGAGGTCATCAACCAGCGCGTAGTGGAACAGCACAGGTCTTAGCGCCTCCTTATCGTTGCCATGGCGGGTACTGCATGGTAGCAGTGATATCCCCGGTATTTTCGCCCCTGCGCATCAGCGAACCTTGAGTCCCCCGTATCAGGACCTCAGGACAGCGGGGACGGCAATTGTACTGCGAGGACATTGCATACCCGTATGCACCGGTATCAAGTACTGCAATGATGTCACCGGCAGCAATCTGCGGGAGTTTCCTGTCCGCTGCAAGAATGTCCCCCGTCTCGCAGATGGGGCCGGTGATGGTGTATTCTGTGGTGAGAGGGGCATCTGCGTTATTCGCAACGATGACTTCATGGTAGGCATCATACATTGCGGGACGGATGAGCAGGTTGAAGCCGGCATCCACATTTGCAAATCTCTTATGTGCCGATTTTGTCGAGTTGACCCGTGTTAAGAGAACGGTTGAGTCGGCAACAAGCGAGCGCCCGGGTTCAACCCAGAGTTCCGGAGTAATCCCACAGGCTTCGATACCGGCTTTGAATACGGGAACCACGTTTGCTGCATAGTCTTCCGGAGTGGGAGCCGGGTCTGTGTCATGGTGGTAGGGAATCCCCAGCCCTCCACCAAGATCAATGAATTCAAGCTTAATGCCCATATCGGTGAGTTCCTTTGCTATCCGGACCATCACTTCTGCAGCCTTGACGAATGGCCCGATATCAAGGATCTGCGAGCCGATATGGCAGTGAATTCCAACCGGTTGCAGGTTTTTGCACGACATGGCTTCCCGGTATGCAGCAGGGATCTCTTTATGGGGTATGCCAAACTTGCTGGTTGCAAGCCCGGTTGCAATCTTCGGGTGCGTGGGGACTTTTAGCGCCGGATTCACACGAAACGAAATCTTTGCTGTTTTTCCTGCCGCTTTTGCCGCTGCATCGAGCTGGTGGAGTTCGTCGAGTGAATCTACCGAAACTTTCACATTCTTCCCGACTGCAAGATTCAGGTCTCCGGGAGTTTTTGAGCTGCCGTTAAAGAGGAGTTTTTCCGCCGGGATTCCGGCATCCAGGGCAAGATGGAGTTCTCCGGATGAAAAAACATCAGCACCTGCCCCCAGCCGGGCAAGCGCCCGCATGACCGCAAGGTTGCCATTTGCCTTTGCCGCAAAAAGGATCCTCACCTTTGGGTACCGGCTGGTGAGTGCTTTTTTGTAACTCTCAAACTGCTCGCAGACCCGGTCCTCGCTTGTTACATAGAGTGGTGTCCCATACTGTTGTGCAAGGGCAACGCAGTCATGTCCGTTGATATGCAGGTGACCGTTTTTTATCGTGAGATGGTGGGGGAGTTTCACAGGTCAAGCCTCCGCATGCGCCCGATTGCCTCTTGTATCCGTGCAACCGGTCGGGTAATCGCAAATCTTACATAACCCTCCCCGCTTGAACCAAAACCAACGCCCGGGGTTGCAACGATACCGGCGTCATTCAGCAGTTTTGCCGAAAATGCCATGCAGTCGTGTACCGGTAGCCAGACATAGAAGGTTGCCTTAGGTGAGGGGACCTCAAAGCCAAGATCCCGCAGCCCGGCAATGAGCACGTCCCTGCGCTCCTGGTAGATAGTGCATGCATTCCGGACGCATTCCTGAGAACCGCTGAGTGCAGTGATCGCAGCCTGCTGAACTGCATTGAAAACCCCTGAGTCCACGTTGGTCTTGACCCGCCCAAGGCCAGCAAGAATATCTGCATTGCCGACTGCCATACCGATCCGCCAGCCGGTCATATTGTAGGTCTTTGAAAGCGAGTGCATCTCAATGCCGATTTCCCTTGCTCCTTTTGTCTCCAGAAATGAGGGGGCACGATACCTGTCATACGCGATCTCGGAGTACGCATTGTCCGAAACGACCACGATGTTGTGCTCGGAGGCAAAGTCGACTACCTCGCGGTAGAAGCCCTCAGGAGCGACTGCCGCAGTGGGATTATTCGGGTAATTGATGAACATAAGCTTTGCAGA
>PLLR01000121.1:12804-15201 GCA_003141335.1 Methanoregula sp.
TCGAGCGAGACACCGAACCGGTTTTTATACCAGTCTGCCACTGCGGCCCGGTATGCGGGCATTCCTGAGTATGACGGGTAGTGGTGGTTTTCCGGGTTCTTAGCCGCTTCACAAAGAGATGCAACGATATGGTCCGGTGTGGGAAGGTCCGGGTCTCCGACACCGAGATCGATGATGTCAACACCTTTTTTTTGTTGTTCCGCTTTCATCTCGTCTATCCGGGCAAAAAGATACGGCGGGAGATTACTCATGCGTGATGCGTACATAGGTAGTAACTGTAGGAGTCCGGATTTATTGTAATTAACGCTCCCTCAAACGTCCCTGCTCTAAAAATGTACCTGGTATGAATGATTATGCTTATTAGTCCGGAATAAAAAAATGAGCCCCATGGAGAAGGAGCAGGAAATAATAAAAAAACAAAGAGCGTTCAGGCCGTCCGGGAACGTAAACGGGCTGCCAGGAGAAAGTGCATGAGTATACCAAAGGAAATAATTGTGGTCTTCTCGACTGCCCCTCCAGACAAATCCGCATCACTCGCAAGGATGCTTATCGACCAGCGTATTGTTGCCTGCGTCAATGTCGTTCCCGTGCGTTCATACTACCGGTGGAAGGATGAGTTCTGCGATGAAGAGGAACACCTGCTCATTATAAAGACCACAAAGGAAAAAGCGGGTGAGGTTATTGCGGCAATAAAAACGCATCATTCTTATGAGCTGCCGGAGATCATCGCACTTCCTGTTATTGATGGGCACCTCCCTTACCTCGAATGGGTACATCAGGAGACTCAAGGATGAATCTTAAAGACCATCGCAGCATCCGGGTAAGGAATGGTGAAGTAACAGAAATTAACGATACAATCGTGACCGAGGACCGGTTCCAGGTACTCTTCAATGACTGTCCGGTGACTGATATTATTGCCAGCCGCGACCAGCTTCCTGAGCTCGGTGCCGGCTTTGTCATAACGGAAGGTCTTACCCGGTGCGTGGACAAGGTGAAACTTGATGGTGATCGCATCCTTGTTTATGCCGATACCGGTTGTGATGTATCGCGATCGAAAAAAGAGCTTGGATCTTCGGGAGGAATGAGCATCCTGCAGGAACCCGGTACCGTCTTATCGGATATCCATATCACGCCGGAGGATGTCGTTTCCTGGACCCGTGAGACTGAGACTGAAGTGTGGCGAAAAACCGGCTCAGTCCATTGTTCAGTACTCTTCTGTGAGGGGAAATGTGTTGTAAAAAGCAGTGATGTGGGCAGGCATAACACGGTGGATAAGGTAGTCGGGTATGCCATTCTGAACAGGATTGATCTCTCACGGTGCGTGATTGGCTGTACGGGAAGACAGCCTGCCGGGATGGTGAAAAAATATGCAAATGCAGGAATACCCATAGTAATCTCCCGCGCTGCTTCGACGGATAAGGGAATTGCGACTGCTGAGACCGCAGGGATTACACTGGTATGTTTCTCCCGCGGTGACCGTTTTACGATTTATACTCACCCGGAGCGAATACTTGGTGCAGGGTTTTCCCCGTCATGTAAAAGGTGATAATGCACAAGGTTATTTCCTGTGGCTGAAATAATGGAAATATACACAATGGCAGGAACTGGTCAATTTGTCAGGTGAACCAACGAGCTCTTTGGGATCGGCGCTTCTCGTGCTCGGGTGCCCGCAGGTGCCAGTGCAGACAAGTATCGCATTGTACCTGATCAACCGGCTCAAAAAATCCGGTTTTGTACCGGTTGTTGCCGGTAACAAGGCGGCAAACATGCTTCTCGTTATCGCGGATCCTGACCGGCACTACCTTGGAGAAGTCATGGATCTCGATCGTGCGGTGACGATGATTACAGAAAAGAAACGGGATTTTGACCGCTGCTTTGTTTTTATCCACAACGATGCCGGCATCAGCTATGCAGCGACGATGGGTGCGATCTCGAAAGCAAAGATCTATACTCTGGTTTATGGAGAACATTACGAAGATCTGGTAAAAAATATTGACTTCCCCTGCACAATAATTGCAGCAAAAGCCGTGCACAACCCCCTGCCCCTTAAAAAAGCAATCGATGAGGTGACACCATGGGCTGTGTAGAATCGATGAACTATGAAATCCTTATGCGGAATGGATCATTCAAAGAATGCAGGGAATATATCAGACAGCATTTTACTGAGTATATCGATGTCCAGCCGGGTTTTAAGATCTTTGATATCCACACCATTGGAGTGCCACCCATTGCGATAGGGCTTGATCGGGACTTTATCATTTTCCCGTATACAAAACCCTGCCATGGCACATTTCTTCTCAGGGTAGAGGATACTGCTGAAGCCGCCCGTTTGCGTGCAATGAAGAAATGAGTCTGGACAGGCATATTGTCAGCAGATCTACCGGCTGATGCAAGAGA
>PLLR01000042.1 GCA_003141335.1 Methanoregula sp.
ATACTATGGTGATTTGCCATGAGTGAATGTTTTATTTGTCAATAACCTGCGCTTTTTAGATACCACGTTACGGGACGGGGAACAGACCCCGGGTGTTTCGTTAAACCCGGACAAGAAACTTGAGATTGCGAACAAACTTGCTGATATTGGCATCGATGTGATCGAAGTTGGTTCTGCTGCCGCATCGGAAGGTGAGCGGGATGCAATAAAGCTCATATCAGGAGCCGGGCTTCCTGCAGAGATTTGTACCTATGTCCGTGCACTTCACCAGGATATCGATTTTGCCGCTGATTATGGTGCTGATTCAGTCCACCTTGTTGTACCCGTAAGCGACCTGCACATTGCAAAAAAAATGCGCAAAACGCGTGATCAGGTTGCAGAGATGGCCTATGATGCCGTAGAGTACGCAAAGAGCCGGGGGCTTATCGTCGAACTTTCCGGTGAAGATGCCTCACGGGCGGATCAAACGTTCCTGCAGGAGATCTTTTCAGAAGGTGTACACCGCGGAGCAGACCGGCTCTGTTTCTGTGATACGGTGGGGCTCCTGACCCCGGAGAAGGTTGCAGAGTTTATCCCCCCGATCGTAAAGATCGCACCGCTCTCCATTCACTGCCATGACGATCTTGGGTTTGCGATCACCAACACAATGGCAGCGCTTAAGTGCGGTGCCTCGTGCGCCCATGTAACGGTCAACGGTCTTGGCGAGCGGGCTGGTAACACCCCGCTTGAAGAAGTTGTCATGGCGCTTGAAATCCTCTATGATTATCCTACAAGAATCAAAAAAGAGGAGATCTACCCGCTTTCCATGCTTGTTTCGCGCCTCACGGGTGTCCCGCTGCCGATCAACAAAGCAGTTGTCGGTGAGATGGCATTCACCCACGAAAGCGGTATCCATGCCCACGGTGTGATGCGGGAACCCTCGACCTACGAGTCGATCAAACCCGAGATGATAGGGCGGAAGCGTCGTATTGTGCTGGGAAAGCATTCCGGTTCCGCATCCGTGGAATCTGCACTCAATGAGATGAGTTACAAGGCAGATGAGAACCAGCTCAAAGAGATCGTAAAAAGGATCAAACATCTGGGGGATGCGGGTAAACGGGTGACTGATACCGACCTGATGGCGATTGCCGATGCTGTGCTTGCCATTGAGTGTAAACCGATCATCACAATGCGACAATTTACCGCTGTATCCGGGAGCAATATGATCCCGACAGCCTCCGTTACGCTTGTCGTAAACGGGCAGGAGATGACCGGTGCCGCTACCGGGGACGGTCCTGTGGATGCGGCTATGGAAGTCCTGCGTAAATGCGTGGCGGATGTGGCCGATATCCGGCTCGAAGAGTACCATGTAGATGCCATCCAGGGTGGAACGGACGCACTGGTCGACGTAACAGTAAGATTAAGTAAAGACGGGAAGATAATTACTTCACGCGGCGCTCGCACGGACATCATCATGGCAAGTGTCGAGGCGATGATCGCCGGTATGAACAGACTATTGAGGGAGGAACATGAAAACCGGGGCAAAAATCCTCGTTGAATCACTGCAGCGCGAAGGGGTCGAGATTATCTTTGGCTACCCGGGTGGTGTGGTGCTGCCGATCTATGATGAACTCTATGATTCATCCTTGCGGCACATCCTTGTACGGCACGAACAGGCAGCAGCGCATGCCGCGGACGGGTATGCACGGGCAAGCGGTCGTGTAGGGGTATGCCTCGCAACATCAGGCCCCGGTGCGTGTAACCTCGTAACCGGTATAGCCACTGCATATATGGACTCAGTGCCGATCGTTGCACTTACCGGGCAGGTCCCGACAAACCTGCTGGGGAATGATGCCTTCCAGGAATCTGACATCACCGGCATCACTATGCCGATCACCAAACACAATTACCTTGTCAAGGATACTGCCGATCTCGGGCGGATTGTGAAAGAAGCGTTCTATATTGCCGGCACTGGTCGTCCGGGCCCGGTCCTGATCGATATCCCCAAAGATGTGTGCACAAAGGTCATCAAAGAACCTCTGGTTCCCGAAAAGGTAACATTACGGGGTTACAACCCGACCTATCGCGGGCACAGGCGCCAGATAGAAAAGGCACTCCAGCTGATTGCCGCTGCTGAACGACCGGTGATCTATGCCGGCGGCGGTGTCATCTTATCCAATGCATCAGTGGAGCTTGTGGATTTCGCAACACAACTGGGAATCCCGATTGCCACCACTCTCATGGGACTCGGCTGCATTCCGGGGGATCACCCGCTCAACCTCGGGATGCTTGGGATGCATGGCACGGAATATGCCAATTTTGCCATCACGGAAAGTGATGTCCTGTTTTCCATCGGTGTGCGGTTCGATGACCGCGTGACCGGCAAGACGGATACGTTTGCCCCGCATGCAAAGATCATCCATATCGATATTGATCCTGCAGAGATTGGAAAGAACAAGCGTGTTGATGTACCGGTAGTCGGGGATGTAAAGGCTGTCTTACAGGACATGCTCTCGATGCTGAAAAAGAACGGGTTAACGGATGCCTGGCTCAAGAAGATCAAACACTGGAAACAGCACCACCCGCTCACATGTCCCGATGATGGCAGGCTTCACCCGCAGTTTGTGGTCAGGCAGATGAGCGAGCTCTTAGGAGGAGATGCGATCATTGTCTCTGAAGTCGGGCAGAACCAGATGTGGACCGCCCAGCACTATTGCTTCAAAAATCCGCGGACCTGGCTCACCAGCGGCGGGCTTGGCACGATGGGTTACGGTCTCCCAGCCGCAATGGGGGCGCACTTTGCACGGCCGGACCTTCCGGTTTTCGATGTTGCCGGTGATGGAAGCATCCAGATGAATATCCAGGAATTTGGTACAATCTCCCACAACAAGATCCCGGTCAAGATTGCGATCCTGAACAACAGGTTCCTCGGCATGGTGCGGCAGTGGCAGGAACTGTTCTATGACCGGCGCTATTCATTCACCGAGCTTCCCCCCGTGGAATTTGTCAAGATCGCCAATGCGTACGGCATTGAGGGTGTGAAAGTGGAATCCCCTGATGATGTCATGCCCGCACTCAGGGCAGCACTTGACTGTGATGGTCCGTTTGTCATGGACTTCCGGATCGAACGCGAAGAGAATGTGTTCCCCATGGTCCCGGCCGGTGCTGCAATCAATGAGATGATTGGGGGGCACCCGAGATGAAGCCGCACACGCTTTCCATACTGGTCGAGAACAGGGCCGGTGTCCTTTCAAGGGTTACCGGGCTCTTCTCCCGACGCGGGTTCAATATCGAGAGCCTTGCGGTGGGTCCCTGCGAGGAGCCCGGCATGAGCCGGATCACCATTGTCGTTATTGGCGACGACGAAAAAATCGAACAGGTGATGAAGCAGCTCAATAAACTCATAGACATCATCAAGGTCTCGGATTTAACAGAAAATGAGCGGGTGGAGCGTGAACTCGCTTTAATCAAGGTGACCGCGGAACAAGGAACTTCCCGGGCCGAGATCATGCAGATTGCATCCATCTTCCGGGCCCAGATTGTCGATGTTGGTGCAAAGTCCTTAATCCTCCAGGTGATAGGGGATACAGAAAAGATCGATGCCATGGAAAAACTGCTCCGCCAGTACGGGGTGAAGGAATTTGTCCGGACGGGTACTATCGGAATCCTTCGTGGATCAAAGACGGTAACCAGCTCGAAATAATGTATTTTTCATTTTTTGTCGACTGGTGTTTCGATAGATAAAGGGATGTTGTTTTTTAGGCTTGAAAACTTTCATAGCTTGGATGTGAAGCCCCGAAGCACCATGAATGTTTTTTTATAAAATCTACTATTATTTCAGCCAATTTCGATCGTGTTATATGTTAGCATACCACAAATTATGATGATAAAATGTTTGGATTGCCTGTCTTGACGATCGCTTTGGTCGGGGGTGCATTTCTCCTGATTATTCTTGCATTGCTATACTGGGGACTAACCTTTAAAGAGGTCCCCTCATGATTGATCCTGTTGCAGCCGGTCTTGTTGCCATCTATTTCATCGCAATGGTGGGGATCGGGGTCTGGGCTTCAAAAAAGATCCATAACATGTCGGACTATGTTGTTGCCGGACGATCGCTGGATTTCTGGGTCTTTACCCTGCTCATGATCGGTTCGGTCTGTTCGGGGATGTCACTGCTCGGTGTTTCGGGACTGGGATACAAGTTTGCCTGGCCTACCATCTGGGAACAACTTGCCGTCCCGCTCTCGATTGCGTTCTGTATCATCTTCTTTGGCGTCAAGATGCATACCATTGCAAAAAAGTCCGGGTACTTGACAGTCCAGGATTATCTGGCGCACCGGTTTGAGAGCCAGACCTCCCTGCGGGGCATGAGTGCAACGGCGGGTATTGTTGTATCGATGATCTATCTCGCCGGACAATATACCGCAATAAGTATTGTGCTGATGTGGCTGTTTGGTCTCCCGCACTGGCTGGCACTCCTTATCGGGGCGGCAATTGTCACCCTCTACACCGTTATTGGCGGGCTCTATGCAGTTGCCTGGACAACACTTATACAGGGGCTGATTCTGATCATCGGGGTCCTGATCATGGCCCCCATCGTTATCATGGCAGCAGGGGGATTCACCCATATCAATGAGGTTATCGCAGTGGTAAACCCGACAAACGTCGATCCCTGGGTGACTGGCGCCGGGGCTGTGTTCACTCCGGAGTATATCTTCTCATTTGCCCTTCTGCTCACTATCGGTCTTGCCTGTGCACCTCACGTGATCAATAATATCCTGTGTGCAAAAGATGTGAAATATTTCAAATGGGCACCGCTCGTAGCGTTCGGGATTTATGCCGTCGTGATGTTCCTTCTCAAGTTTGCCGGTTTTGCCGGTATCGTTCTTGTCAATGACGGGATCGTACAGCTGCCAAAAGTGCCTAATGCTTCAGACTTCATCTTTGTCTACGGTATACAGGCAGCAATGCCCAGTATGTTCCTGTGGGGCATATTTGCGGTGATTGTACTTGCCGCAGTTATGTCAACTACGGACCGTCTCATGCTGACCATCGGCACCTACTTTTCCTGGGATATCTACAAGAAGATCCTCAAACCTGATGCACCGGATAAACAGGTGCTCCTTGTCAGCCAGATCTCGGTATTTGTTGCTGCGGCGGTTACGTTGCTTCTCGCCATCAATCCCCCGGACATGCTCGTCTGGCTTATCTGGGCCGGGATCGGGATCATGTTTGCAACCTTTGCCGTACCCCTGCTTGCAGGATTGTACTGGCGGCGGGCAACCCGTGAAGGGGCGCTTGTTTCCATGGCGCTTGGCCTGATTGCCTCGGTCGTATTTGGAGGAATATCCTACTTCAAGCTGGCAAATCTTCCCATGCATTTCTCTCTCTACGCGTTTGTCATTGCAGTCATTGCCATGATAGTGGTCAGCCTGCTGACAAAACCGACGAATGAGACGGTGCTCGACGAGACCATGACCGGCTGGTATATACAGAAATAATTTTTTGTTCTGAAGAATTTTTTTCTTTTTAAAGCGATGATATATCCATAACCTTTACGGTACAGGAGAGGACAGTTCCTGTTGCCCTGTACTGTCGCTCACGCTTGTAGTGATGGTCTCGTAGTACATTTTTGGAGTCATCGTATTCTTAGGGAGCATGAATCGGTTGGGGAAGCGCCCCCGCCTGAGCGTTCAGGATTGCATTGAACATTTCTGCAGATTTGTTTTTTTATTCCCGCCACGGTGAACCATTTAAATCCTGCATGCTAACGTACCTGCAGTGAAAACTGTAATTCTGGGAGGCGGGTTATCCGGGCTCACGCTCGCCCGGCTCCTGCAGGAAAATGGCAGGGACGTTGTTGTTCTTGAAGCAGAGCGGGAATACGGCGGGCTCTGCCGGTCAAAAACCGACCAGGGATTTACGTTTGACACGGGCGGTTCGCATATCATCTTTTCCCGGGATATTGAAGTGCTCGCCTTTATGCGCCGGATGATTGCAGGCAATGAACATCGCAATAATCGCAATACCAAAATTTTCTACAAACAGCAGTTCGTCAAATACCCCTTCGAGAACGGGCTTTCGGATCTGCCACTGGAAGACCGGTTTTTTTGCATCAACGGATTTGTAAAAAACCTGATTGCCGTTGAAAAAGGTGAGGTCCCTGCACCTGTAAACTTCCGGGAATGGATTTGCTACACCTTTGGTAACGGTATTGCCGAATGTTACATGGTTCCCTACAACGAGAAGATCTGGAAGTACCCGACTGACCGTATGTCCCTTCACTGGGTTGACGGGCGCATCCCCCGCCCCCCGGTTGAGGATATAATCAAGTCCGCAATTGGTATCGGTACTGAAGGTTACACCCACCAGGCGGTCTTTTCCTACCCGCTTGATGGCGGGATTGAGGCACTCGTGCGGGCAATAGCACAACCCATTGAAAAATTCACCAGAACCAGCTTCAGAGTCACCTCAATAAAAAAATCGGGAAAACAATGGCTGATCAGTAATGGAAATGAAAATATTGTGGCAGACCAGTGCATCTGTACTATGCCGGTGCAGCACCTGCTTTTATGCCTTGAAGATGTTCCCCGCGAAGTGAAAAATGCTGCAGGTGCATTGAAGTATAACGCATTAGTGTGTGTCAATATCGGTATCAAAGGATCCGTGCCGGCAATTTCGTGGCTTTACGTACCGGATCCTGCCGTGGGAAGGACCAACCGGATATCATTTCCTTCAGGATACAGCCCGCATAATGCCCCGGATGGCTGCAGTGCAATCCTTGCTGAGATTACCCACCAGCCGGGTGATGATGTTGCCGGTATGACCGATGCGGAACTCATACGTGATGTCGTGGATATGCTCCAGGGAATGCAGATCCTGCATCAGGACCAGGTTGTTTATTCATCGGTTGAACGGCAGCCTTTTGCCTACGTGGTCTATGATCTTGAGTACCAGAAAAATAGTGCCATTGTCAGGGAATATTGTAGCGAGATCGGCATTTCCCTTGTCGGCAGGTTCGCACAGTTTGAGTACCTGAACATGGACGGGTGCATCCGGAGTGTCCTGGATTTTGTGGCATCTTTGGGACTGGAGTAGATCTTATCTGGTACATCACGCTTATTATTAGTAAACCAAAACACTGTACAGGAGTTTTCAGCCCCATGATATCGGTGATCATCCCAACCTTTAATGAAGAAGAGAACATCGCGCAGTGTCTCGTTTCCCTCACCCACCAGACGGTACCGCGAACCGATTACGAGATCATCGTTGTGGATGGCGGCTCAAAGGATGCAACCTGCGGGATCGCAGGGAAATATGCTGACCGTGTTTTCACCCAGACAAGTAAAAAAGTCGGTGGTGCCAGAAATGATGGGATCATGGCAGCGAAAGGAGAAATTATCGCTACTACCGATGCTGACTGTATCCTTCCGCCAAACTGGATCGCAACCATACAAAAGGACTTCAAAGATGAAGACCTTGTCCAGCTGTACGGGCCGGTCTACCCGATTGAGGAGGGGACTGGCAATAAACTTTCACTCCTGCTCGCCAACACATTCTCCCGGATCGGCTACTATAGCCAGACGTTCTATTATACCTTAGGATGCAACACGGCATTCCGGAAGGATGCTTTCATAAAAGCCGGGATGTACCGCTGTATCGATGCCGGGGATGATCTTGAGATCGCGTTGCGTATGAAGGACTTAGGGAAGGTCGTGTTTGACGGCAGGCTTAAAGTAGGGTTCTCGATGCGCCGCTATCAGCAGTACGGGACGCTGAAATCACTCTATGAATGGGTCTATATTGTCTCCCATGGAGGAGAGACCCAGAAGTACTCCTATACCCAAAAAAAATACAAATAATGGGCTTATCAGGTACCCAATAATCTTTGTCGATCCGGAGTGTTCATGCCAGCAGACCAGCAGACAGATTGCAGCGGGCTACCAGAAGCCGCCCCGATCTCTGCTTTTAACCAGAGTGAATTTGCCCGGTTGCTGGGCATGCAGATCACCGAAGCACATGACGGGTATGCACGTGTTATTATGGACTGCACAGGAAAGAAAAATCCGCGGGGTGTTGCACACGGGGGTGCCATCTTTGCCCTTGCCGACCAGGCATTCGGGATCGCAGCCAACTGCGGTGCGTCCACCCGTGTTGCAGTCTCCATCCATATCCAGTATATCGCTCCTGCAACGGGTTCTCTTGTGGCAATTGCCCATCGTGTTGCTGACAATGGCAACTATTCCACCTTCCGGGTTATGGTATACGAGGGAGAACGGATCATCGCAGAGTTTGATGGGGTAGCGATCCAGGTAAATGAGCCCCTGCACTAAAACGGT
Source organism: Methanoregula sp. (assembly GCA_003141335.1). GTDB lineage: Archaea > Halobacteriota > Methanomicrobia > Methanomicrobiales > Methanospirillaceae > Methanoregula. Next base: position 8,319 of record PLLR01000042.1, read on the forward strand.
ATGTACCGTAAAAAAACTATCCGGTCTCTCCCTTATCTTCTCGCCATGAACCGTGATGAAAAACTCTGAGGTGCCGTAATCCCCGGGGTTCCCCTTTTCTTTTACCCTGCGTATTCACGTGGACCTTCCTCTCCCCCTCTGCATCGCTCCTTTTCCGGCATTACGGGTAAAGCCATACAATGAGCGACAGCCCGCTTCAGGTTCTCCTCCGGAGTTTACCGTTCGCCTGCTACCGCATATCAGGCAGGGGAATCGTAATGCCAGTATCGCTGGAGAGGGGCTCTCTGCACCGCGGAATGTGTGGTTTCTGTGTGTTGACCTTAGTTTTCCTGAAGATCGATCTCTACGATTCTGGAGATTAACGAACAGACCGGGCAGGATTTTTTTCTTGCGGGGAATAACAGCCCGGACAGTTTGAGAGCGGAGAGCACGATAATCGCACAAAATGCGACAAAAAAGGCAAATATCAAAGGTTTTGCTGTGCAGGTGCTGCAGGAGACGAAGAAGTTGATAAGATACCAGATCATTGCGACAGAAACAATGATGTTGGTAAGATATGCCAACACCCTCAATAACGGCGGGGAACCAGTTCCGGACATATAATTCCGCAGGTTACTTTATCCGGTGTGATATTATGTTCTTTGTATCAACTTCCCTGCCGGGCTTGTCGAGAAAAAGGTGATGGGGTAACCCCCATAAAAAAAGCCACACTATTTTATAATGGCTGACAGTAAATTCTCTCCTGGATGTGATACTCCATGGTTACAATGCCTGAAGAACTGATACATATGCTCAGGGAATGGCATACCGTTCCTGTAGCAACTATTGGACCGGATGGAAAGCCAAATGTTGCTGGAAAATCGGTCATGGTCAAGGATCCTGAAACAATTGTCTGGGGCGAACTCTATTTTATGCAAACCTATGAAAATCTCAAACAAAATCCTCGTGCATCAATCTGTGTCTGGCAAAGGAGCCCTCCCTTCAAGGCATATAAGGTGAATGGGAGGGTAAAAATTCATGAAAATGATGAGATCGCAGTTCAACTGGATGAACGTGTGCGTGCCGGGCATGGCATGGATTTTAAAGCTTGCAGGGAAAAACTGGCTGCGATATTTTTTTCCGTTGAAGAAGTCTATGACCAGACACCCTCTCTCGAGTCTGCTGGAAAACGAATTTCTTAGACCGGATGTACTCTTTTTCCCTTCCACAGATAATATCGAATGCCCATGCCCAAATCCTTCCATTATACCCTCTCTGTCGTGAATCCCTGCCCATCCTGCGTATTCCAAGTCAATCCGACCCCGCAACGTTTTTATTCAGCACCTCGTTAAAACCCCTTCAAACGCGATATAGCAGCAGATCTTAAGCCACCATCGCCATTCGATGCCGTCTCTCCCGGATCTCAAAAACTCACCCATCTTTTGGGGTACTATAAAACCGCCCGATTGGTAAAATACGGTTAATTCGTGGACTTTCATAAACGGGGCTCGAAATGGACCCCGTTTGTGTATACCAGACACCAATCGGAGCCCTTATTGCGCCCGGAATGACTTCAGGTATTCCCGGCAGTATCACGATTCCCTGGAGTATACCCCTCGTATTTAACCCGGTTTTACCCCGCTTCAGGAATATCCCCTTGGAGCAGAGATCATTTAATTCGCGCAAAGCAACACTTGCACTCACCGTAGAATTTTCCTGGTACTGTTTATTGGTGATCGCCCCATGGACCCTTTGTGTAACACCGGTGATACATAAGAGGCCGTTGTGTACCATTTTTTTCTAGTTTGTGTTACACAAGAAAGCCATCTGTCGATTGCATCAACAGGTTTCATCCATCGTCATCCGGTTTCCGGGTGGCAAACACCTGTCCCGGAATCGACAACCGAATCGACAACCCGCTCACACCATCACGTATCGCGTCGCACGCCCTTTTCCGTCGGTCCTGATCAGGTTCTGCTCAATCATCTGCGCGAGCTCCTTGCCTGCTGCCTGCCGGGAAATGCCATACAACCGCATCAGATCCCCGCTCTTCACCGAACCATGGGTATGGATGAACTCAATAATTTTCATCTGCCGCTCGGAAAGAGCCACCTGCCCGCGAGCCACCTTCCGATGCTCATCGGACGAGAGCAGCAGCACCCGCTCCTTCACCCGATGCAGAGAGATCTCCACCCCTTCCATAAAGTACTCCAGCCACATCGTACAGTCCGGATAGGTCCGGTTCACCGCTTTGAGCACATTGTAGTAGGCAGGCCGGTCGCGGTCGTAGAAATCATCCAGCGTAAAGAACCGCTTGATATCAAACTCCCGCATCGCGAGGACGAGCGTAGCAAGTGCCCGGGCAGTCCGCCCGTTCCCGTCCACAAACGGGTGAACCCGCACGAGTTTGTAATGCGCGATCCCGGCAACCAGCACCGGATGCATCTGGTGCGCTGCATCGGAATTCAGCCAGCCAATAAACGCGTTCATCTGCGGGACAACCTCTTTTGGTGGAGGTGGGGAATACACCACCTCTTTTGTGAGCCGGTTCCCGACCACCACCCGCACCTTCCGGAACGCCCCCTCCGTTGCCGGATCATCCAGCGTATCATGGGGGATGTCGCGATGTAGGGAAAGGATGTTCGCTTCTGAAATCATGCCACCCTTCTGGTATCGGTCAATGTGTTCCAGCACCCGGAGGTAGTTGAGCACCTCGGTTTTTGCCCGACGGGCTGCCACAACCTCCCTGCCCTCGGCAAGCCGGCTCACCTCCTCAAGTGAGAGCGGGTTCCCCTCTATCGCCGTGGATGCATGCGCAGCCCGTACCAGTTGTTCCCGGCGGATCGACACCTCCCATTTCGGGATCAGGTGTGCATGAAGGATCACTTCGCGTGCAGCAGCGATATCTGAAAGCCTTCTCACCATCCGGTGAGTGTACGTAAAAGCTGGTGAAAAGTCCCGGCTCTCCTTCATACCATATCCCCTCTCTTCATTGTTGCTTCCCCGCCCTTTTGGTCATTGCGGTTTTTGCTCCGGTACGGTGATATCCCCTTGGATGTCCATCTCACTTCCTCCACCGTCATATATTCCCGTAACTGCACTGCCCGCATGAATCGCCCGGACAGGGTTGAAATTTCCGCCGTTTAATTCCATCGATATGAACGCCCATTTCGATCTTCCTGCGATGAATGATTGTTGATTCATGCGATAATAAAATGCCGGGCAGATGTAGACGCTTGGTCATGTTCACTCGTCCTCGTTTTCGTTCGCTTGCGCTCACTGCACTCCGGCTCGCTTCACATCACCTCGCTGTTTTCCGGGTTTGTCCTGTTGGAACGATGACGCCCCTGGCTTGTCGCGATGCTCCGGTCCGCTCCTCACATACCGTTTCGCGGAATGTTCGTCGCTGTGTACTGAGCACCTGCATAAGCTCAGTGACTCGTTCGCGCGATGCACGTGGGGCTCGGACTCACCGCTTTGGCGGCTCGTTACCTTCGCACCTCATAGCGGCGCGCTCACTCGGGCTACTGGGCCGGGTTACGATGCCCCCCTGATGGGATGATGAGAATTTGTGCTGACACGCCACCGTCTTGCTTGCACGCTCTCATGGGACCGGCTGGCAACAGCCCAAATTCCATCGTCGCTTAAACGGACCATGATGCTCACCTGTTTTAGAGACAGCAATGGCAGGGCTCTGCCGTAAAAGCTGGACAGGTGGCAACACTGCACGAGCCATCACCAAATAAGAGAGGCGTATGATATTCCTGAGTATTTCATGAAGGTGGAATGAGAAGAGAAGAAAATGGAACGGATGACCGCGTTTTCCGTTGTTCATCTGCACAAGATGATACTACCACGGTTCAATAAAATCCAGCGACAGGTAGAATTCTCCCCGTCGAACCAATTGTTCATTATTTTCTACCCAATCCCGGTTATCATCATATGGTTTTCCCCATCGCTTGTTCACTGCCATATTCTATCTGAGGAAGTGGTACCGGGTAAAACTAAGCCCATTTTGCGGGCTCATTTATGCAACACAGCAAATATATCAGAAAATTATTAAGTCGGCTATCCTTACAGGAACTCTTAGTGCATAGTCAACATTGGTTTGAACTATTCCCAAGACGCAGACAGGTCCTGCTTACATCAGAAAATCAGAAATGAGCTTGTCCAGCTGCCGGAAGAAGATACTGTGGGACCTAAGGACTCGTGGAACTGGGAGGATATTCGGGATGGCGCCCGACGTACTATAATTGGTGCGAAGAAGAATATTGAAGATCCCGGTATATTCCATAAGATTGCACTCTTTCCCCTCCTCGCATGGATCGGTTTAGGCGCAGATGGTATTTCATCATCCTCCTATGGACCGCCGGAAGCTTTCATAGCACTCGGTGAACACACCTATCTTGCGGTCTTTCTTGCTCTTGGAACCGCACTTACCGTTTTCATCATTTCGTATGCTTATACCCGCATTATCGAGCATTTTCCCAGCGGGGGCGGGGGGTATATTGTCGCAACACACACCATCAGTGAGCGGGCGGGTGTCGTTTCCGGAAGCGCCCTGTTGATCGACTATATGCTGACCATCACAGTTTCCATCGCTGCCTGCGGTGAAGCGATCTTTTCATTCCTGCCGTACTCGTACCAGCCGTACAAACTCGCGTTTGCCTGCATGCTTATCCTGATCCTGATAGTGATCAACCTACGGGGCGTAAAAGAGTCTGTCACGGTGCTCGCCCCGATATTTCTCGTATTCATTGCGGCTCATGCCCTGCTGCTCGGGTACGGCATTCTTGCCCACGCACCTCAGATTGCCCCGGTTGCGGCAGGGATCCAGGTAGGACTTTCCCGCGATCTGGCAGCGATCGGTATTATAGGGGTGCTGGCAATTTTCTTACGAGCCTATTCGCTGGGTGGTGGCACCTACACCGGGATTGAAGCAGTCGCCAACGGGATGCAGATCATGCGTGAGCCCCGGGTGAAGACTGGCAAGCGCACGATGGCGTATATGGCCATCTCCCTTGCGGTCCTTTCCGGGGGCCTCTTTGCCTGCTACCTCCTCTGGAATGTTCAACCAGTACCAGGGCAGACGCTGAATGCGGTGCTCGCGAACGGTGTTTTTAGCGACTGGCCTTTGGGAGGAATTCTCGCACTGATCACTATATTCTCTGAAGCTGCCCTGCTCTGCGTTGCGGCTCAGACCGGCTTTATTGATGGTCCACGGGTCATGGCGAACATGGCGATCGATTCCTGGCTCCCCCGCTCGTTCGCGTTGCTCTCGGAACGCCTCACGATGACCAATGGGATCCTGCTTATGGGCGGGTCAGCGATTTTGATAATGATATTCACGCGGGGCTCTATCATCATCCTGGTTACAATGTATGCAATCAATGTGTTTCTCACGTTCTCAATCTCTGAGTTCGGCATGTCCCGGTTTTTCTATAAAAACCGGGCAACGGAGAAGGACTGGAAGCGGCATATCCCTATCCACCTCACCGGTCTTGTACTGTGCAGCACGATTCTTGCCATCACCCTTTTTGAAAAGTTGGGTCAGGGTGGCTGGTTCACGTTATTACTGACATCTGCTCTCATCGGGCTCTGCTTCCTGATCCATGGGCATTACCAGAAGGTAACAAAAGAAATAAGGAGATTAGATACATTACTTGAGGTTATACCTGCGACCGGCAATAAGAATACCGAACCGGTAAATGCCCACAAAATGACTGCGGTGCAACTCGTTACCGGGTTTCATGGTTTTGGCGTAAACACGTTTTATTCAATCATAAAAAATTTTCCCGGGGTCTATGAAAACTTTATTTTTGTGTCTATTGCCATAGTAGATTCAGGGTCATTCAAAGGTACAGCTGAAGTGATGGCACTTTCGAAATCAACGAGCGACTCCCTCATGAAATACGTTGATCTTGCCCGGGAAACGGGCTTTGCTTCAGATTACCGGATGGATATCGGAACCGATGTTGTGGATGTGGCAGTACCACTCTGCAAAAACATCGCAAAGGAGTTTCCGAATTCCACTTTTTTCACCGGACAGATAGTTTTCCGTCATGAAAATCCGTTCCAGAAGATACTGCATAACGAGACTGCATTTGCGATACAGCGACGTTTACAGTACAGCGGTATCACGACGGTAATTATGCCAGTCCGTGCAGAAAAATAGGTTTCAGGTTCAAAGAACCGAAAAGATACGAATGACGGATTGCAGTTCATCATCGGAACGATCAAAGCTTCATGGGTTACCCTTTATAGCGGTGGTATTCCATTTGGGGAAATCCACTCATATATATTGAATCATCAAAAGAATCATACACCCAGTCGGTTATTTCACCTTTAAATGATTGCGTTGAATAGAGACCGGGTTCTGTTTTTGTCCAGTTGCCCAAATCAGTCGTTTCCCCGCCATTTAAAAAAAAATTCGTGGAAAAGAATGTCTGATTCTCATAAAAAATGATGTACCGGTCTGATGCTGGCAGCTCTCCTCCAATCCACTGGCCGATAATAGGATCGGGAGTGTTACTGAGAATATGCATGCCCGGCAGCTGAATGCACCCTGCTATTAATATTGAGCAGAAGACAATCACAGAAATGATGCCTCCTGATTGCATGATTGAGATTGAATAGTTTTGAGACGTTTAAGCTTTCCCTCAGAGTCATCGATCAAGTAGTGGGGATTATTACCGGAATGGGGGTCTGATGTCATGTATAGGATCTATTTCCCTTTTTAGTCTGTTTTTTATTCACACCTAACAATCATCTTACTATGGACCTGGCCAAGATCCGCAACCTGGAGGACTGATTAGGGTATACATTCAATGATAAAGGACTGTTGATACGGGCTCTCACACATTCAACGTTTTCGAATGCGGAAACCCAGAAAAAAACAGGTCAGAAGATTGCCCACATCAGAGAACTTATGCCACTCTCGGCGATGCAATTTTAAAAGCGGGGTTTGTTTCACTCCTCATGGAAAAAGGAGCGAAAACATCCCACAACAAATTCGATTGTGTGACAAATGGAGGTAGAGCATGAAACCTGGATCTTATGTTCTGGATATTTTACAGAGTGCCCCGAAAAATCAGAGAACAATTTTGCTCATACGCCATTCAAAAAGGGATTCGTTTGAGGGAATTCCGGATCATCTGCGTGATACGGTGGGAATTACTCCAGAAGGTATTGTAATGGCCCGGGAGTTTGGGGAATCCATCAAACAAATCGCTCCCGATAAACGACTATTCCTTGGGCATACGGTGGCAAAACGATCTGAGATGACAGCCCGGTCAATATGCGAGGGTTATTCGTCAAATAATCAGCCAAAGATTCTTGGATGTGAACCGGAGATAAAAAGTCCGGTTATCAATCTTGAAAAATTAGTTGAAGTGAGAAACGAATTCGGATGGCAGGAACTCATCAGGAGATGGTTAGGGCGCGAAATTCCCGAGGATACCCTCTGGGATCCCCAGAAGTATTCAGATGAAATACTAGGAAAATTATTGAATTATCCTACAGTCCGTCCTGGGGATATGCTTGTCGTCGTTGCTCACGATATCACGCTTTTTCCTTTGGTTTTCAGTTTGTTCGGTAAACCTGTTAAAACGATTGAGTTTCTCAATGGAGTTGTAATTTCGGCGGATACGAATGTTGCTAAGATAAGGTTTAGGAATGCAGAATTTTCATTTGAAACGAAGCGTCTGATCTCATGAAAGAACAAAAAATAATTGCAGTAATCGGTGATGCAAATCTCCAAGAGAACTCTGAAAAATATATCTTGGCAGAGAAACTTGGCCGGAGTCTTATTGATCATGGATTTCGAGGGACAGCTCTGTCACGCAATTGATCCTTAGAGGGCGGAAGAAATTGCGCCGCGAAGTGGGCCCTATACTATGTGCGGTGAGTTTTGTGCAATTAAAATAATGAAAGATTATAATTCATAACCCGGTTGATACCAGCCCTTTCAGGTTCCCATGCAACGGACAGAAGCACCTGTATTCCTCGCGCAGGTGAGAATGGTGGTACCACCCCCGAGCGGCTCCATATATTTCATGACTGCATTATTTACATGGTGTAGATCTGAATTCCCTATCGCAAAAAGGGTCGGGCCGAATGAACTCATTCCTGCACAGGCAGCTCCTGCTTCGCGCATTACCTGGAGCAGAGCCGGGATATCCTGGTGCTGGAGACCAAGTTCCACTTTTTTAAATCCGAGATCCTGGATCCTGTTGACAGCACGTGCGAAAAGGTCAAGATCATGTTCGATGATCCCTGGGATCATATGCATGAGTATTTCGTGGCAGATCTCCCGTACTTCTTCACCAGGAACAGGACAACATTGCGAAAAAATATCCTGCTCCCGTCCACCGCTTGCACCAGGCGGAAGGTTGGGAATTGCGAGGAGTATTTTCCAGTCTGCAGGAAAATCATGGTGGACTATTACACGGGCAGGGCGTACTCCCCTGGATGCCCCGGAAGGGGAAAAAAATGTTTTTTCCATACCCGGGCCGAAATTATGTCCCCCGTCGATTAAAAAGCCTCCAAACTCAAATGCACCTGTTCCAATCCCTGATGTCCCACCACGTCCTGCAAGGATGGCAAGCTCATGGGGCGTATGTGGTCTGTTATATAACTCGCATATCGCCCGTGCAGTTGCAAGTGCAACCTGCGTTCCGCTACCCAGACCGGCGTGTTGCCTGAAGAGGTTCCGGAGTGTGAACTCTATACCCCCCTGGATTTTGAGCTGATCGAGGACACTCCGGGCTACTGACAGGACGGTATCCTGGCACCATTCATCACCCCCTTTTACCGCTATTTCACCGGCGAACCGTGCTTCGAGGAGCAAACGGGGTTCTTCAAGCGCAATTCCAATTCCCCCATCCACTCTTCCGCTCATACCATTCATGTCTATCAGACCTAAATGGAGGCGGGATGGCGTCTCAATAATTACCCGGCGTTCATCGAGGAATTTATGATAAGGAAATTGTTCCTGGATGACAATAAGTGGCTGTCCTCCATGAATTATCTGGTATTCTCTTGAAAGAAGTGGCTCATTCCTGAACATTTTGAATATCTCTACGGCTTCTCCTGTAGCAGGCCTGACATCAGCAGTCAGAATTTCACGGCGGGCTTCTATCCTGTGCTGCGTGATTATTTTTCCGATGGGGATATCCGCCCTGAGAAGGTCGTGACGGAACTCGGGTGGCAGACGATCAATCGGGGTATATGAAATCGCATATATCAGTACCTCCCCGGAATCAATATTTTTTATTTCAACAACCCTGTGATTGACGTGACTTCCCACCAGTATTCCCAGTTTTTGTGCAATCTCCGGATCAGCAGAAATAATTTCCTGTACTCTTGTCGTTATTACTATCTGTTTCCCGGTGATTGCTTCCAGTAACTGGGTTACGGAGCCATCAGTTCCCAGGAGGATTTTTTGCACTGGTGACAGATGCCCGATCTCTTCTTCAATCTGTTGCAGGCGAAGAGGAATATTCATCAGAGATGATATTCTCTTTTCTCGATATTAAGCAGCAGGCTCAACCGTCCGGAATAGTAAAAAATTCAAGGGATAATCTGGTTTGTAATGAAAAAAATAAAGGAAGAATTAATATAAACCAGTTTTCCTTCCCTGGTTTATCATTCTTAACTTTGGTGTTGTTTGCGGTCGCGGTCATGGCATCACGCTGAAGGACCTTTAGATTTCGGATCTTCTTTTCTGGCAAAGTGGAGTGCCCGTTCTCGATCATCCAGAGGCAGAATGGTTTGAGAATGCAGACGTAATCGTAAATGGTATTGACTTTGAAGGTCTTGCCGTTGGTACTCTCGCCTTGTTTCAGTGCAAAAATGCCACACAATCGGCGATGTCCATACGTTCACCTGATCAGAGCATACGAATGCTTGAGTAAAGATTGCCCCGCGGTCAGCTGATATCCCTTGGAAAGGTATCCTGCACCAGCTCCTGCACTTCTGCAAGCCACTGCATCCTCTGCGCCCGTTGCTGGGCTGAATAAAAAGATGGTTTTAAGTGAAAATTTTTCACCACTTCCTAATTCCTGTGACTGCCTAAACCCGCTTCATACTCTGTACGTAATCCTGCAACTCCAAAACCATGGTGTCGTGGTCTGACAGGTTGCGCTCGACAATCTCCACAATTGCGCTGCCGACAATCACCCCATCGGCACCGGCGCGGGCACAGGTCCGGGCATGTGCAGGAGTTGAGATACCAAAACCGAGTGCAAGCGGAAGCTTGGTATGCTTCCGAACCCGGTGCAGGAGATCGATTGCCCCCTCTGACACCTGGTCACGCACCCCGGTTACTCCTAGTACCGCGACAAGGTACAAGTACCCGTGTGCCTTTGCTGCAATCTTTTTGATCCGATCATCCGTGGTCGTCTGGGTGATGAGGAAGATCGGGTCGATGCCGCATCGCGCTGCAACAGCACAGACCTCCTCTGACTCCTCGACCGGCATATCGGCGATCAGGATGCCGTCCACACCGGCATCGTGGGCTTCACGATAGAACCGCTTGATCCCGCGGCGATAGACAATGTTGTAATACGTCAGAAAGACGATTGGCACCCCGGACACTTTCCGGATCTCCCTGGCGATCTCAAACACGGTGTCCGGTGTCGTTCCGGCCGCAAGCGCCCGCTCATCGGCTTTCTGGATGGTCGGCCCATCTGCTACCGGGTCAGAAAATGGCACCCCCAGTTCGAGGATATCTGTTCCCCCGGCAATCAGTGCCCGTGCGATCCGTATACAGGTGGCCGTGTCCGGGTCTCCTGCTACGGTAAAACCGATGAAGGCTGGTTTTGAGGCAGCAGCAGCAAATGCCGTTTCGATCCGTCCCATCATGCACCCCCCTTCATTGCTGCCACTTCAGCCACATCCTTGTCGCCACGTCCCGACAGGTTAATGATCACAATGTCATCCTTATCAAACCGGTCCGCGTTCTGCTTTACGTATGCTACTGCATGGGCGGACTCCAGTGCAGGGATGATCCCCTCGGTTTTTGAAAGGAACCTGAAGGCGTCCAGCACTTCAGGGTCGTTCACTGCCGCATAGGTCACGCGGTGTTTATCCCTGAGCATTGCATGTTCCGGGCCGACGCCCGGATAATCGAGGCCTGCCGAGATGCTGTGGGTGGGCAGTACCTGCCCGTACTCATCCTGTAAAAGGTACGAAAGTGTTCCATGCAGAACCCCTGCGTCACCGGCGCAGAGCGTGGCGGAATGCTTTCCTGTCTCGATCCCCTCCCCTCCCGCTTCTACACCGATCAGTTCCACATCATCGGCAAGGAACGGGTGGAAGATGCCGATTGCATTCGAACCACCTCCAACACATGCAACAACCGCATCAGGAAGCCTGCCCTCTTTTCTCATCACCTGCTCCCGTGCCTCCCTGCCGATCACTGACTGGAAGTCCCGTACCATGAGCGGGTACGGGTGTGGGCCGACAACCGAGCCGATCAGGTAGTAAGTGTCCCGCACATTTGCCACCCAGTCGCGAAGCGCTTCATTGATCGCGTCTTTGAGTGTCCGCGTTCCGGATTTGACCGGGATTACTTTTGCCCCCATCAGCTCCATGCGGAAGACATTGAGCGCCTGCCGCCGGGTGTCCACCTCGCCCATGTACACTTCAACGGGCATACCAAGAACTGCACCGACAATCGCTGTCGCGACGCCGTGCTGCCCGGCGCCGGTCTCGGCGATGAGCCGTTTCTTGCCCATCTGCTTTGCGAGCAGGGCCTGCCCGAGGGTGTTGTTCAGTTTGTGGGAACCGCCGTGCACAAGATCCTCGCGCTTGAGATATATCTTACACCCGAGTTCCCGTGAGGCATTCGGGCAGAAGGTAAGCGGTGTCTCGCGTCCCGCGTATTCAGTCTGTAATGCTGTGAGATCGCGGGCGAACTGTGGATCCTTGTTCACCTTTTCATACGCACCCTCCAGTTCGATGAGTGCACTCATCAGTGTCTCGGATACGTACTGCCCGCCGTATTTTCCGTATCTTCCCTTCGTTGTCAGGTTACTCAACTCCGTGCTGCTGCAATGAATGCGGCAATTTTCTTATGGTCTTTGATACCCGGTGCTGTCTCAATGCCGCTTGCAACATCTACGGCATATGGGTGTACCTGCCGGATAGCATCCGCCACATTTTCCTGGGTGAGTCCCCCGGCAAGGATGACCGGTAATGCCGATCGCTGCACCGCGTCACGGGCATGCGAGAGATCGAAGTTTTTCCCGCTGCCATGGCTTTCGTCTACAATGATCGCGTCGCAGTCTGTGGGCAACGGATCATTTCGCCCGATAACCCGGATCACTTTCGCCGCCGGTTTTTCCCGGAACACAAACGGGTGCGAGATCTGGATCGCATCGGGATATAGCGCGAGGATCTTTTTGAGATCCTCGTGTGAAGCAGTATGGCTCACCGCGACCGTTGTGGTAAACGGCCCTACGGCATCAAAAATTTCCCGTGCCCGTTCTGGAGTGACCGAACGTCGCGAAGAGGGGGAAAACACCACTATGCCGATCGCATCTGCACCGCACGCTTCCGCGTACCGGGCATCCTCCGGCCTTGTGATTCCACAGCATTTTATGCGCATACGAACTCCTCGAGTTTCTTCTCCGGGCGTTCGTGCGCCATGATCGATGAACCGATCAGGAATGCATCGCAATAGGGTCTCATCTCCCGGATATCATCAGCTGACCGCATACCACTTTCTGATACGATCGTTCTGCCAGTGGAACGAACACTCTCCGAGAGAAACCGTGTGGTGGAACGGTCTATGGTGAGAGTCGCAAGATTGCGGTTGTTGATTCCGATCAGTGCTGCGCGGGTGGCAAGTGCGGTTTTTACTTCATTGGCGTTATGAACCTCGACAAGTGGTTCAAGACCGTACTCCAATGTGAGATCGACAAATGCCGGCAGGCGCTCCTTAAGCACCGCCGCAATCAGAAGAACTGCGTCAGCCCCGAGTGCCCGTGACTCTGCTATCTGCAGTTCGTCGATGATGAAGTCCTTCCTTAGGACCGGGATGCTGACAGCAGATTTCACCCGGGCGATATCCTGTCCCGTGCCCCCGAAAAAATACGGCTCGGTCAGCACTGAGAGTGCCACACATCCGCTGCCCGCAAGTGCGCCCGCCATCATTGCCATGTCCACGTTGCGGCGGATGATGCCATGGCTGGGTGATGCGCATTTGATCTCGGCGATCACCGCGTTCCTGCTGTTCCTGCTCCGTATCGCCGTAATCAGGCTTACGCGAGTGTGGGTACCGTTCTCCGGAAACGTTGCCGGGAGCAGGGCAACCCGTTTTTCCGTGCGCTTAATGATTTCATCGAGGATCACGCCACACCCCGTGTTGCATCCACCAGCGCATCGAGCCGGGCAGCAGCGCTCCCGGAATCTATGGAAGCGGCAGCAAGCCGGATTCCTTCATGAAGGTCCTGTGCCACTCCGCCAACATAAATTGCGGCTCCTGCGTTCATGAGCACGATATCCCGCGCTGCACCCTTCTCCCCCAGAAGGATATCGCGGATGATACGGGCGTTCTGCTGCGCATCGCCGCCTGCGAGATCTGCCGGTTGTGCAGGTGCAATACCGAATGTCTCGCACCGGATCGTATACGTCCGGATCGCTCCGTTACCGAGCTCAGCGATTATTGTATCTCCCGTTGTTGTTATCTCGTCAAGACCGGATCCATGGACGACCATCGCCCGCGAGAGCCCCAGAATCCTGAGCACATCAGCCAGGGTAACCGTAAGGTCTGGCCGGTAGACGCCAAGCACCTGTGCCTGCGCACCGGCAGGGTTTGCCAGCGGGCCGAGGATGTTGAACACGGTTCTGCACCCGATCTCCTGGCGTGCGGACATCGCATGTTTCATGGCCGGATGATAGTTCGGGGCAAAGAAGAAGGCGATGCCGACCTCCTCCACGATACGCGCCTGAACTTCCGGGGCAGGTGTAAGATTGATCCCCAGTTCTGCGAGAACATCTGCTGAACCGCACCTGCTGCTCACGCCCCGGTTGCCGTGCTTGACAACCGGGCAACCGGCGCCTGCTGCTACAAAGGCTGATGCAGTGCTGATGTTGAACGTCTGCATCCCGTCTCCTCCGGTACCGCAGGTGTCGACGAGCATCCGCACGGTCACCGGTCTTACCGTGATCGCATGATCCCGCATCACACGGGCAAAGGCAGCGATCTCGGCGGCGGTTTCACCTTTCATGTGCAACGCAAGAAGGAA
>PLLR01000034.1 GCA_003141335.1 Methanoregula sp.
CACTCGTACTCAAATCCTTCTGCATCCTGCCAGGCCCATAACGACGGTGCTTCAGTAATTGGATCATTCCATGGCATCAGTTCTCCCCGCCGGAGCGTATGACGAAGTTCGTTCAGTCGTTGGTGGAGCGTCCTTCTGGTTTCGCCGATGTACATGAGAAAGTCTTTGCCAATGGGGCGGATGCGGTAGAGTCCGGGTTCTTTTGGGATAGTCCGGAATTCGTGTTTGTCTGCGGTGAACGGGACCCACGGGGACCACGGGAGTGAGGACCAGGTGTACGAGAGATAGTCCCTGTCTCCGGGATCTATGGGGGTTTGGTCGGGATCGTGCGACATTCGTGATTATGATTGGGATTGAGGTGGGGAAAAAGGTAGAGGAGGCAAGTGTTTCAGATGGAAAAATAAAACGTAAGGAACTGGATATTTAGCTGAATGCCGGGTTCGTAAGCAGGTTGATAGTACACACGTTGTATTGTGGTTTGCACGTGGTACGCTACGAGCATTGTGAACTATTGTATGTAGCCAATAGTTTCATGTGGTTTTTTGTGTTCAATAGTCTTTTGTTGCTTTCGTGGTGAATGCTCATAGTGGAAAGGATATATCCCGTGGGTGCAGGGTTGCCTGATGGCGGAACGCACTGATCCCGCCAATGACCAACTCGATGATCCCGACCGCGTTGTTCCCTACCTCAATATGCTCAAAAGTGAACGTGTCAATATTTCTGAGTCCCCGGATCAGCTGGTTTGCCCGGCTGATAATCCCTGACGAAAACGACAGCCATTATCATTCGATTGTCGTAGTAAAACTATTGCGGGACTTTGAACATATGACGGACTTGCGAAGATGAAATCCGCGAAAAAAAAGTATTCATAAGTGGCCAAATACGAAAGTGATGACCGCAACTATAATGAAGATAACCACCAGAATCTTCGCTATTTCCATAGTGAACCCGGCGATCCCTTGTGAACCAAATATGTAGAATACTAATGCCAATATAAGGAATACTACAGCGAGCCAAATTAAATCCATATTCTTAACCTCGCACGATTATCTTTTCTTCAATTTTGATTTGGCTTCGTGTGTCGCGATTTTGGCATCAGAAACGGCTTTGTGGGCACCGATTTTTACATCATCTGATGCTTTGTGTGCTTTGTTTCCTGCATCCTTGAGGGCGTTATGAACTGCGACACTTGCATCATCATATGCGGCATGTGCATTCACGCGTGCGTCATCAACGGCTTTGCTGGCCTTTACTTTTAGATCATCTGTCATTTTTGTTTTCAACTCCGTTCCCCGGTATGATTTTTTTGTGAAATTATTTTGTGAAATTAACATGACATATACAAAATTTTTTTACCCATACCAGAGCAAGTCACCATAGATCAGGTGAGTATATACATCATACCTCTTGTTGCAAAATCTGGTTACAAAAACTGCAATATCAAACGTCATTTTGCTAATCCGGCCAGTAAGAGGAAATATTTGTGCGGTTCGTGGCAGTGCAACAACGGATGCAAATCATCAAATTCCACTTTTGCTGCTGGCAGTTGTACCCGGTCTGAAAAATGATGGTTGCCAGATTTGTTGAGGATGTGGATTTTCAACCGATAATCATAAAATAAAAAGGTACTTTTTGCAGATAATGAAAAAAAGCGATTTGTCAATTACCAACGGGGCTTTTCCTTTAAGATGATTTAGATAAAAGAAATACGACGCCTGATACGATCGCAATCAGTCCCCCTGCAATGAATGCTATTTTCAACAATACGACAGTGAAAGCAATTAATACTGAGCATGCAATTAATACCAATCCAAGAATAATCACACCCAAACCAAGCCAAACGTTCATGAATCAATTCATCTCCTGTCCTGATGAATGGATAATACTCCTTTGATATTTACGGATTGTTATCTTCACTTTTCACCTGAGCTGTTCGCTCGCGGATCGGTGAGAAGCATCCAGCGGGCTTCTGCATCTGGCGAGGCCCGGAGCGATGGTGCTTCAGGAATTGGATCGTTCCATGGCATCAGGTCTGAACGAAAAGCCTGCCAACGGTACGGCATCTCGTATGATAAAACCAGATAAAAAATTCCTGAGTACGGCCTTGGTGTAGACCCACATGTTTAAGTCAGAACATTTCGATATTGGATGTACAGATGGACGTACTCACACACCTTCGGCAAGCTACACCGGAACTGAAAAAACAGTTCGGTGTTGCAAAGATCGGCATCTTCGGTTCATACATACGCGGAGAGGAGCGGCCTGATAGTGATGTTGACGTACTGGTCTTGTTCAGGAAAGGAGAGGAAACTTTCGACAACTACATGAGCTGCAAGTTTTTTCTCGAAGACCTCTTTGGGCGCAACGTCGATCTCGTGATGAAGGGTGCGATCAAAAAACGGCTCAAGCCCTATATTATCGGCGAGGTCGTCTATGCGTAGGACTGCACTCCAGCTTCTCGATGATATCCTTGAAGCAATTGGAAATATCGAAGAGGATACTGGAGGCATCTCATTCAATGAATTTTCCAAAGACCGTAGGCGCAGGGATGCAGTTATCCGGAACTTTCAGGTTATTGGTGAAGCGATCAAGAACCTTCCGCCCGAACTCAGGGAAAGGTATCCGGATACCAACTGGAAAAAGATCGCCGGATTCCGGGATGTCCTCACCCATATTTATTTCGGGATAAAGCTGACGATCATCTGGGACAGTGCAACAAACGAGTTACCGGTACTTAAAAAAGAGATCCGGCATATCCTCAGGCACGAGGAATCGCTGAAGTGAGTGATGAGCCCCGGTGGTTCACGGTACAGAATCCGTGTGCCTGCCAGTACTGGAAATAACTCTCCATCCCCCGTCTTCCGCTTTGGGACGCATCGAGCGGGGCGGCAGAACATTCGATATCGTACCACGCATCCGTATGGGTATTGTACTTCGTGAAAAAAGGAAACCGTTCCCCTGTTTCAGAACACAATATCCTCTTTTGCAAACCTGACTTTCTGCATCGGTTTGTCAGCCGCATATCCCACCGGGCAGAGCATTGTCGGGACGAGGGGCGGGGGGATCTTCAGGATCCGGGAAAACTCTTTCGGGTCGAACCCTCCCATCGGGCAGGAATCAAAACCGAGTGATTTTGCACCGTTCAGGGCATTGCCCAGCGCCAGGTAGGTCTGGGCCTGTGACCATGCCAGTTTCTGCTCCGGTGACATGGTCTGCGTGAACTTGGTCGCCATCCCAACGATCATCTTCTGCATCTCTTCAGATGCACCACTCTTTTTTAACAGTGTCCCCAGCCGGTGGATGAGGCTGTCGTAATCGGGGTCTGCACAGAACACCAACAGGTGCGAACAGCTCGTGACCTGTTCCTGGTTATTTGCCGCAGGCTTGAGCTGCTCTTTTACTTTCTGGTCGGTGACCAGCTTGATCTTCCATG
>PLLR01000125.1 GCA_003141335.1 Methanoregula sp.
GGCATAATGGGTAAACTTTCAACTAATCCCACAGACCAGCCCGGGACGGCACAAATACGTCCATTATTGACTACTTCTATTTTGGTCTGTCCCCGATGATTACTTGAATATTCTAAAGGAAAATATACAAGCTCGTCGGTATCCAGTGCCTGTCTTAAGGTATCCCATATCCAGACAGTTTTTTCGGTATTGACACGAACAGGTAGTAAAGGATCAGAAGGAGAACGCCGGGTCTGGAAAATTTTACCTTCTGCTGCGTGTTTAAGAATAGCTGCTTTCATCCGGTCAATAAGAAGGGGTGTTGGCATTGCCATGGGTGTTAATTCCAAACGATCAAACCCTTGTGGAACTTTTCTGCCAGCAAGCTCTCTATTATGATCAAATAGTTCTGCAACCTGTTCCTGGGTTGGTATCGGATACTCTTTTCCATCTATTCCCATCACCCCAATGCTTTCTGATCTCGGAAGAAGCGTGAGAATGCCGGTGCGGTTTAAGGCGGTAACGCAACGGGCATATTCCTTTTCAACAGGAAATAATGATACCATGTTATTTGTAAAAGCAGACATAGGTATTGTCACTCTTTTAGGAAAAATGTCATTCTACAATCAGGATCGATTTCTCCATGCATTGCCTGCCCGGCTTCCTCATCTCTTACTACGGCTTTTGCAACATAATTTTCAGCCATTATTTCGCTGTAATCAGCAAAGTTCCCATGTGTCCCAGAATTGTATGTCAACATTTACCGCAGTACTTCTTTAAACCAGAATGGGTTGTCCAATCCGAAAATCTTTGTTGAGCCCCCGGATTTTGTTGGGATCGACGACTGCTGCCGATTTGATATACTGAGCAATGTACTCGAAATAATATTGCCGCTGGCACCGGTTCCAGACCCGGTGCCGCGTGTAATACCAGGAATTAATTTTGAAGAAAAAGGGGATCCATCTCTGGCATATTGTTGTGTTGGGGAGCGTGACGAAATAATTTCGCATCGCCAATAGTCGGGACCCTCTGTTCATCTTTGCTTCGCAAGATGTTCTATACAAAAATAATGTTATGACCTATTACTTCCCTTTACACTGGTCATATTGATAGTTGCATTTTTCTTGGCAAAGCTGTTTAGCAATAACAACCGTGGGACAATCTTGAATACATTGATCTCTTTCACGTACACAGGGATCTAAAGCTGAACATCCACTTCCTATGACAGTCATAGCAACGAGCATTAGCAAAGCTATTACGACAAAAATTTTCTTCTGACTTTTTTTATCCATATACAATCAGTAGATATGCCAGTATAAAATAGATTATTATTTTGCGTTAGGTGTGTAATTGTCAAGTGGCAATCTTTGAAATTCACCTTTTTTTATTATCCGTAAATCGATTTCCCGACCCTCTGCCACCTTCCCCCACCGGCCCNNCAGAACCGGAAAAACGGCCTTCCTTCTGGTTCCGGAGTAACTCATCCCTTTCAGCGCTCGCTCGCTCTACCAAAAGTGTCTGTTAGTGCACTTTTTGGATCCCGTTTTATATCGAATCCAGCCAGACGGGGCACACTCTGCGTTTTTCCGAAATAATTAGGGCTGAATTGGAGGCCGGAACCTATAAGCTGGGGGGGAGTTCCCGACGGAGAAGTGAAATTATATGCCAGCCAGACCTGTCGTCTTTTTTAAAGTCACCGGAGCTCGTATCAGTATCATGTCAGATCCGGAATCGCACCGGTCAACCCAAAAGTTCATGTCGTACCGCGATACTGACACATTATGGATATTCCGACGATCTTTGATATCATACATTACTGTGCGGTCATTCTCGGGTTTTCGGGAGCGGTCCTGATCATATTCGGGGGTCTGAGGTCGATAATCAGGGTTATCCTCCGGGAATTTTTAAAGACGGGGTATACTTACAACCAGATCCGCCGGGATTTTACCGACAAGATCGTTTTCGGGCTGGAATTTCTCATCGCAGCCGATATCCTTGCCACGCTCCTTTCCCCGACCCAGCAGGATCTCATCAACCTCGCTGTTGTTGTGGTCATCAGGACCATTCTTGGCTACTTCCTCTCAAAGGAAGCGGCGGAATTCGACCTCCATTAATTTTTTTTATATTGCCCCCCCAAACTCGCATACTGCCTGAAAAAAATGATGATTCACTTGCGCTGTGGGGTTGAGATTGAGGTGGACTATCTCCCACTCCCATCACAATCATGGAAACATTCAGGCAGCGAACTTCAGGCCCTATGATACTTCCGGGACAACCATCCATTTCCCGGCAAAAAATCCACTTTCCGCGTCGCTTGTCAAGAAAATTATCAAAGCAAGAATTGAAGAGAATGAAGCAAAAGCAAAAAATACGTACACAAAATGATACTGGTTGATCCAGATTTACTATCATAAAGAGGAGGGCACCGTTATGCAAAAAATCACTCCATTCCTGTGGTTCAACAACCAGGCCGAAGAAGCGATGAATTTTTACGTCTCTGTTATTAAAAATTCAAAGATCGTAAGCATTACCCGCTATGGGGAAGTAGGTGTGGGAGCGAAAGGGACGGTCATGACCGCAAAGTTCTTGATCGAAGGGCAGGAATTTGTCGCTCTCAATGGTGGCCCGGTATTCACGTTCTCACCAGCCATATCGTTTGTCGTGAACTGCGGGACGCAGGAAGAAACAGACGAGCTGTGGGAGAAGCTCTCTGAAAGCGGAGAAAAACAGCAATGCGGCAGGCTGAAAGACAAATTCGGCGTTTCATGGCAGATCGTTCCGGTTGTGTTAATTGAAATGCTGAATGACGCGGACCCGTTAAAATCACAAAAGAGTTATGAAGGCATTGCTTCAGATGACTAAGATTGACATAAAAAAGTTGAAGCAGGCATATAATGCTGAATAGTAATCTTCATTACATCGCGTTTTTACGAGGGATCAAGGTGGGCGGACACGCGCTCATTACTATGGCCGATCACCATATTTTGCAGGTTCATCAAATTTAGTAAAATTTAGTATTGTTTGGTTTACCAATCGTAGTCTGAACGGGATATGTTCAACCAGTGCCTGCTCTTATCGTCACCAATGAGGTACCCTGTCCCGAAGTAATCGGGAAGAAAAAGCGATAAGATCTGAGGTATTCTTAGTAGATATGGCACAGCTTATCATCGAACCAAAAAAGGGAAAAGACGGGCAGATCGAGTTTTCAGTAAATTACCATGACAAGAAAAGTGACAACTCGTTCACCATCACCACGACGAATGATCTCAATGAAGCAGTGGAGAAGCTGAAGATGACGTTGGAGGGCGAAGTGGCATCGATGCAGCAGAAGAAGTGAGCGAGTGGATTTGAAAAATAACCCGTCATGGGGATTTAATCCCCACTATCTGCTATCCCACTCACACCCCCATCTTCCCCGGCAGCTCCTTCGCCCACCTGGCAATCGCGTCCCAGTCCCGGAAGTCACCGACCGGGGCATTCACCTTCCCCACCATCCATTTCTGGAAAAACGAGAGCTTCGCCAGGTCCACTTTTCCTGCAAAGATCGTCTCTGCGACAGGCTCCAGAGGTGCAAGAGCCTTGCGAAAAATCTTCATCGCGTTGTCTATCGCAGTGGGATCTTTTCCTACCGGAGCCACACCAACGGAAAACGCAGCGACCGGTAACTTTGTCAGGACATCACGGTATCTCCCTATGAACTTTCCCACGTCGCCCACGACCTTTCCCATGTAGAACGGCCCCCGATGACGACCGCATTATAGCCTTCGAGAGACGATACTGACTTCATTTCAATTACATCAATGCCATACCCTGCCGACTGCAGTTCTTTTCCGACAGCCTGTGCGATCTCGGCGGTCGATCCTCCCGGCGATGCGTATGCGACAAGAATGCGGGTGGACATAATGGTTCCTCAGTTGGGTATTGAACGGGGTCGGTATATAAAAGGGGTGGGGGATGGAGATAGACCTTCAACCTCCACATGTTCACCGTGATAGAGAAAATCGCGGAGTCAGGTGGCGTGGAGCCGGTTGAGCACCTCCATGACAATCGCGAAGGCTCGGATCGCCATAATTTTAGAACGGAATCATGATCCGTTATCATTATGAAAAAGGTTGTTGTGGAAAATATTCCCTTACTGAATTGATTTGGAAACGCAGGTTTTGATAAAGGGGGAGCATTCCCTCACCCGTGAAACACCCCCTCCAGACAATACACCGTCAGCTTCTCCACCGTTCCCGCATCATCGCATCGCGGCTTTAAATCGCAGGCAGGGCACATCGTGCGGCCCAGTTCCTTCTTGTCCACATTCAGCGTCCCGCGTTTGTCGTGCAGGTCATAGAGCAGCTTCAGGTACTTCCCCTCCGCAATCCGGGGGATCTCATCCTTTACCAGGAGCCCTTTCCACTCATACAGTCGGCTGCCGCCTTTGCTGGAATTGCACGACTGGCAGACACGGATGGCGTTGTCGGGAATGTCCGGACCACCGCAGGATCGCAGCAGGATGTGCTCAACGGCCAGCGGGCCTTTTATTCCGCAGCAGATGCATTCATCCGGTTTCTCGTGCTCCCGCAGTCATTCCCGGATTGTTGATGACCAGATAATCGTCCCGTTTCGGAGCTGGATAAACCGGCTCATCTGGAATGCACGCTGTCCCTCAAAGCCCGGCAGATTTGGAGATCAGCTTTGCATATTGCCAGAAAATCTGGTCGCCGATCGTTTTGACAGCGGCTGGCGGCATGGTTAGTTGTTCTGTGATTGTAACGGGACAATAAAGATATCGGGACCGGCGGGTCTTCACCCCGTCCCCGCAACAGTAACCAAATCGGAAAAATAAATTATTACTTCATCTATTAGCGCAGAAGTAACCGACGATGAGCTCGTATTTCGTAAATATCTCACACGCCGGACAATAGCAACTGATCGTTTTTACTTTTGATGGAATCGATGATTTTCCTCGTGCGCAGAATAGTGCATTGGGTGGAGATTCTGAAAGCTTGCAACCCTTGAATGTCGGACAAGATCCACAATACTTTTTGCAAATCTTCAGGTTCTCTATAGTATCATCCACTGTTTTCATGTTAATATTCCCCACAAAGTAATATAGCGAGGATATAATAATACCCTTACTCCGAAGCTTACCCGCATCCAATATGCATTTTCAATAACCAAAAACCGCCCTTTCTTCTCCTGCGACCCTGTATGTTACGATCAACCTCGCCAGATGCTGTCCAAACAGTTCTAAGCAGGCCGGTTTTTTTTCCCTCGTAAAACCTCTCGTTCCCCACAGGTTAGTTATCAGCAGGTCACGTGAAGGATTGCCGTGAACTTCCGGGTCTCTGTGGCAAGGTCCTGGAGGATCTCCGGGGTAGGTTTGATCCGGGCCTTGTACCCTGCAAGCACAGCCTGTGCTTCCGGGGTCAAGGGCAGATCCCCGTACTGGCCGGTACCAATATAGACCACCTCCGGCTTCTCTCTCTCAAGGCATGCGAGTTCCTCGCCGGAGAGTGGCGTGTGACCATATGAGCCTTTGAAGGGTTTTGAGAGTTTCTTCTGCCGTTTCGTTACCGTATGATCCGTATGGATCACAATATCGTGCTCATACCTGTCCCCGTCTATCTCAATCCACCCGAACCCGGTCTGCATCGCGACACCTCATGGAATGATCCTCATGCCGGCTGAATAGGTTTCTGCACACCGCCCTGANNTACGATACCTGACAGGACCAAAATCGCCCATTATCAATAGGTGTGTGAAAGGAAGGTGTGTGGTTAAGTTGCTGGGAAGGGATCACGATTAAATGGAGGATTTCTCAAAAAAATAATCAGATAATAATTTCAGGATTATGGGAAGCCCCTCTCGCTGGTTGAATCGTATTGTACTCATAATCTCTACGCATCCAGATCGCATTGACGTGTCGATACATTCTTCTCTTAAAAAACCGGGAACCTTTACCTAATCACACATGGTTGCAAAGGAAGACCGGTATACCCGGATCCGCGAATTTCTCCAGGAGCATTACCCTACAGCGGTATCCATATCCCTGATCGCCCGGGAACTGGAAATGAACCGGGGGTCCGTTGCAAAATACCTCGAAGTCCTCCAGTCCCACGGGCATGTGGTGATGAAGCCGTTCGGCAAGGCCAAATTATATACTTCATCACAGAACGTCCCGTTTGATGATCTCTTTGACTATATTTCCGACGCGATCGTCATCCTCGATGCCGATCTTCACATCCTGATGGTCAACAAAAGTTTCATGAATACCTTCGGCATCCGGAAGGAACGGAACATTATCGGCACCGAACTTTCCCGGCTCAGCCTGCCCTTTTTCGATAACCCCACGGTCCAGGAAAATATTGCCCGCATCATCCAGTCGCAGACGTTCATCAATGAGATGCTGCTGATTGAACGTGGCACCGAACGGATATTTCTTACCGAATTTGTCTCGACCGTCATACCCTCCCTGGCATTCACCGGAAAACCGGGGATCATGATCAGTCTCCGCGATATCACCCCCTGGAAGAAAACGGAGGATGCATTAAAGAACAGCGAGCGGAAGATCCGCACATTGTTTGAGGAAGTCCCAAGCGGCATCTTCCTTTTCCATGAAGACGGCACGATCCTCAATGCGAACCGTGCCTCTCTTGATATTCTCGGCCTTGCACGATTCACCGACCTCGCGGATCTCAAACTCTATGATATCATGTGTTCACGAGACACGATCCAGGAGCTGATCCGGAAGGGGAAGATTGCCGAACTTACCCTGTCATGTAATTTCGACCGGCTGAAATCGGAGACACTGGCAACAACAAAGAAGACCGGGGTCGCGTATTTCCAGATCGTATTTGCACCGGTCACCGGCAGCGTGGGCAATGCCCCCCGCGAATTTTTTATTCTCTTCCTCGACATTACGGCAAAAAAACTGGCTGAAAAACAGTTAAATGAGCGGTACCGGGGTATCATGAGCAACCTTCCCGGCATTGTTTACCAGTTTTATGCCCGGGATTCCGGGGAATGGGGTGTGTATTATGTCAATGAGCGCACCCAGGAAATTTATGGCGTAACTACCAAGCCGCTGAATACCTGGTTCGACCGGTATGGCGCCTGTATTGCTCCGGAAGACCGAGAGCGATGGAGGATGTCTATCGAAGACGTTATCCGAAGGGTTGCTCCCTGGGAATTCGAGGGCAGGTTCATCAAGCCGACCGGTGAGGAGATGTATATCCGCGGGACCTCGCAACCCGTCCGGCTAAAGAACGAGACGGTCTGGAACGGCATATTCCTTGACATCACCGATCGCCGGAGAGCGGAGGAGGCATTGCGCCGGAGCGAGGAGCGGCTCCGGGGGATTA
Source organism: Methanoregula sp. (assembly GCA_003141335.1). GTDB lineage: Archaea > Halobacteriota > Methanomicrobia > Methanomicrobiales > Methanospirillaceae > Methanoregula. Next base: position 7,332 of record PLLR01000125.1, read on the forward strand.
CCAATAACCTGCCGGGAATCGTGTACCAGTTTTATGCCCGGGATTCCGGGGAATGGGGCATGCACTACGTGGATGACCGCTCCGGGGAGGTTTACGGCCTGAACCCTGATCCGCTCGATACCTGGATCCAGCGGTACGGTGCCTGCATCGCGCCGGAAGATCGTGAGCGTTGGAGCAGGTCGATCAAAGACGTTATCCGAAGGGTTGCTCCCTGGGAATTCGAGGGCAGGTTCATCAAGCCGACCGGTGAGGAGATGTATATCCGGGTCCTCTCCCAACCCGTCCGGCTGAAGAACGAGACGGTCTGGAATGGGATCATCCTCGATATCACTGACCGGAAGAGGGCGGAGGAGGTACTCCGCAGGACTGAGTTCAAGGAGGTCCGGTACCATTCCTTTTTCGAGAATACCTGCAACGGCGTCCTGATCTACGAGTCGGTCGGGAACGGGGAGGATTACCTCATCAAGGATGTCAACACGGTGACTGCTGCACTATTGAGAATGACAAAGGAAGAGCTGGTCGGGAAAAAACTCTTCGAAGAGTTCCCGGACCTGCCGGATCCAGAAGTGCATGACCTTCTCCTGCGGGTACTGACTACAGAACAGCCGGAGTTCGTTGCCCCGCTCAAGTACCGCAACCGCGAGGATTCTCCCTGGATCTCGCATTATGTATTCAAACTCCCATCCGGGGAAATTGCCTCCATCATGGTGGATGTCACGGATGCGGTGAAGGAAGGCAGGGATCTAAAAAAGCAGGCACTCTTCCGATAACCGCTGTACATCTTTCAGGATGATGGCGGTATCCCTCGCTCCTGCCGGGCGCCCGTGGGAATTCCGGATATCCGGCCGGAACCCGGCAGGTTCAATGGCGAGCAATAACCGGAGGTTCGTAGCCTGTGAGTTGTTGAACGATATCGTCGTGATCAGCAATCCCCCGGGGGACGGTACAATGGCGAGCAATAAAAATTACGTTTATGTATGCATCGGGGAAACGTTCTCGTGTGGAAACACATTCCACGAAAAACCGGAACTGAGTAGACTTTCATGGGCGAGGCCGGCCGGTGTTCACGGCAACCAAGGAAAGGTCACCACCTTTCCCACGAATCGCCTCATTGCCAGTGAACGCCGGCAGGTAACCCGATCAGTACTTGATCGATGCAGGCACATCAGGATTTGGATCGCAGGCAGAAAAACTCCGTCCGTGACCTCCTCTTTTACCGGTCCGAGGTAGTATTCATTGAAACTCAGTGCAGCACCATTATGGCCACAGGGTGTGTGTTTTTGATGTATGACAGAGATCCAGAAGATCTGACGGGTAAATACAACGCCGGGTCTTTTCGGGTATCGTTCGACGATGGTGCACCAGCCAAAAGGAGTGAATATTGTGCAGACTATTGAAGAAAACAGCAGGAATAACCTATTCCTCAATGACAATACCGCGAATCCTACAGCGTTTGGGCTGTGTGCATTCGGAATGACCACGATTTTGTTAAGCCTCGCCAACGCCGGCGTGATGACACTCTCAAGCCCGATACTTGCCATGGCGATCATGTTTGGCGGTGTTGCCGAGGTCATTGCAGGCTTAATGGAATGGAAGAAGAACAATACGTTTGGTCTCGTGACCTTTGGCAGTTTCGGTTTCTTCTGGATCTCATTTGCTACACTCCTGATACTTCCTGTGCTTGGCCTTGCAAAAGCACCGGCTCCGATCGAACTTGCCGCATTCCTCAGCGTCTGGGGAATTTTTGCTGTCGGCCTCTTTATCTGCACCCTGAAAATGCCCAAGGTGATCCAGGCAACATTGCTCGCAGTTGTGGTGATGATCTTCCTGCTGGTGGCTGCCCAGCTGACGGCGAGTTCTCTCATCTTTAACCTGGGAGGAGTTGTCGGGATCATCGCTGGTGCACTCGGACTTTACATCGGTATCGGGCAAGTGATCAACGAAGTCCATGGCAAAATAATTTTCCCGATCTAAACTCTTTTTTTTTAAACACTCACAAATGCATAACAATTCCCTTGCGCACATTGATCGTCACGGAATTGCGTATCGTCTTTCGTTAACGTATCCGGGTTTTCCTCTTTTACCATTCACTGGTTGCTTTAACCGTGGTTCCGCGGAAAGGAACAGCCGGAGTTCGTTGCCCCGCTCAAGTACCGCAACCGCGAGGACTTTCCCTGGATCTCGCATTATGTATTCAAACTCCCATCCGGGGAAATTGCCTCCTTCATGGTGAATGTCACGGATGCGGTGAAGGAAGGCATGGATCTAAAAAAGCAGGCACTCTCCCGATAACTGCTGTGCATCTTTCAGGATGATGGCGGCATCCCGCGCTCCTGCCGGGTGCCCGTGGGAATTCCGGATATCCGGCCGGAACCCGGCAGGTTCAATGGCGAGCAATAACCGNNCCGGCCGGTGTTCACGGCAACCAAGGAAAGGTCACCACCTTTCCCACGAATCGCCTCATTGCCAGTGAACGCCGGAAGGTAACCCGATCAGTACTTGATCGATGCAGGCACATCAGGATTTGGATCGCAGGCAGAAAAACTCCGTCCGTAACCTCCTCTTTTACCGGTCCGAGGTAGTATTCATGGAAACAAAAATTGGATATTTCGCATCGCTCGAGCAGTACAAGCCGATGGATGCACTGGAACAGTCCGTACGGGCAGAGAAGGTCGGGTTCGACTCGATCTGGGTCGATGACCATTTCCACCCGTGGTACCACAATGGTGCCCAGTCGGCCCAAGCGTGGGCCTGGATGGGTGCGACCCTTCAGGCAACAAAGAAGGTATTCGTCTCTACATGTATCACCTGCCCGATCCTCCGGTACAACCCGGCGATTGTTGCCCAGACGTTTGCAACCCTCCGGCAGATGTACCCAAAGCGTGTCGGTGTCGCAGTGGGTGCAGGCGAGGCAATGAATGAGGTACCGGTCACCGGTAAGTGGCCCTCGGTACCCGAACGCCAGGAAATGACCGTCGAAGCAATCGATGTCATGAGAAAGCTCTGGACAAGCAAGGAACCGGTCTCGTTCAAGGGCAAATATTTCACCCTTGAAAAGGCGTTCATGTACACCAAACCGGATGACCAAGTGCCCCTCTACTTCAGCGGACTTGGCCCCAAGGGAGCAAAGCTCGCCGGCAAGTACGGTGACCACCTTATGACCGTCGCAGCAGATCCCGATGCATTAAAGAAAGTCACCATCCCGATGTTCGAGGAAGGTGCACGTGAAGCAGGCAAGGACCCGAAGAAGATGGAAAGGGCCATGCTCATCTGGTATTCAATTGATCCCGATTACGAAAAGGCAGTCGAGGGTAACCGGTTCTGGGCAGGCTGCCTTGTGCCGGCAATGTTCAAGTACCGGGTTCTCGATCCGAAAGAGGTCCAGGCCCATGCTGCGCTCGTCAGCCACGACCTGATCAAGAAGAATTACATGTGCGCCACCGATGCTGAAGGGCTGATCAAGGAGATCGAGCGGTTCAAGAAAGCCGGTATCACGCACTTCTGTCTTGGGAACTCAAGCCCGAATGTCAATCACGGTATTGATGTGTTCAAGGACGTTATTTCACACGTCAAGTAAAATCCCGGAACAGATAATACCATACCTCTTTTTTTAAGAGAAAACCAACGGAGTCAAACGATGGAATCAAAAAAAATTGCGGAAATATTTGAACAGAGCATTGTTTTTTTCCCCGGTACTGAAACCGAGATGAATGCCAAACCCTGGTATTCACATCCTGCATGGAAGGGAGTCCTCTTAAAAGACCTCGTGACCGGAAAAGAGACCGGGGGAAAATTCAGTTACCACCTCGTCAGAGTCATAAAAGACTGTGAGGTCATGGACCATGACCACGAGACCCAGTGGGAGTGGAACCTGGTTATCAGCGGGAACGGGGTTTTTGTCATTGGGGACAAGAAGGTTACGATAGCGCCCGGTCAGACGTTTGTAACACCTCCAAAAAACCATCATACGGTGAGTGCCGGTCATGAAGACCTCTCGCTGCTGGCACTCTTTGTCCCGGCGCTGGCCTGAACGTGAACGGATATACCGGTTCTTAACCGGCTCTATTTTTTCGGAATTTCACCGACCGGGCTGGGGGGTCACCTGCAGATTTTTTCCGGAGTGTAGGGGGGTTGACTTTTGATCTCCCTCCCTCACTTTTTACTGTCAAATCATCGACGATAACCGACGATAGAACTCTCCGATCCTGGCCTCACCAAAACAGCCCTTCTTTCATTTCCCCCTCCATCAACCCATCCGGCAAGCGATCGCCCCTCCAAAAGGTGCTATTAGCAGCTATTTCGGTGCCCGATCCATGCCGAATCCAGCCAAACGGGAAACACTTTGCGATTTTCCGAAAGATATAGTGCTGGTTTTCCATGAATTAGTGATATTTTAGGGAAAGGGACCCCTTCACGGGAAGGATGTTTCCGACGGAGAAGTGGAGTGGGGGAGAGTGTATGTCTCTCATGGTCGGTTCGCTCCCGCACCCATGTGGCTGATCAGTGCCTATAGGCCGGGATGCATGCCCGGTTCTGCAGTACCCTGGTTCCCAACACTCCAGACCACTATCCGACACACTGGCTGTACGGAAATCACACTGCACGAGCCACCGGAATACCTGTACAATACGGGAGAGCCGGGTCAATACCCCGGGGCACTTTTCCTGGTACCGCAATCATTATGTGCTATTGGATCCAGAACACCGCATATGGGTGACATAGTCGATAATCCCCTGCTACGGGAACGAAAGTTTGTCTTTTCCGACCGTCATGATGCGGGAAGACAACTGGGAGTGTTTATAAAAACACTTCCCGCCATCCGTAACCCATTGGTCCTTGCCATTCCGGCCGGGGGTGTACCCATCGGTAAGGAAGTTGCCGTGGCACTCGGTGCACACCTGTCCCTTGCAATCGTCAGAAAGATCCGGATCCCCGGCAGTACTGAATCAGGATTCGGGGCAGTAACCTGGGACGGGCAGGTACTGATCAATGAACGGTTGTCTGCGGCCATCGGTCTTTCAGCGCACGAGGTTGATGTAGCGATAGCTGAAACAAGAAAAAATGTAAACGAGAGGGTTGCCCGGTTTACCGGAGGGAAGGCAGTTCCTTCACCCGCAGGAAAAACCGTAATCCTGACAGACGACGGTCTTGCATCGGGGTTCACGATGCTCGCAGCGGTAAAAAGTATCCGCATCCACCGACCTGCCCGAATCATGGTCGCAGTTCCCACTGCGTCTGCTTCATCCGCTGAGCTGGTTTCTCAGCAGGTGGATCAACTGGTCTGTCTGAACATCCGGAGCAGCCGGATGTTTGCTGTTGCCGATGCGTATAAACAGTGGTATGACCTGGATGATCATGAAGTTCTTGAAGAATTAGCCGGTGTTCCATGAAATTCTTACTCAATGGCCTTTACCGGCTGGGATGTTTCCCGCAATGAACGTCCTGTACGAGAATATTCCGGCACACCTTACCAGGCTTGACCGCTGGGTCGTGTGGCACTACGAAGAGCGGAGCGGGAAGCTGACCAAACCACCGTATGTTCCGGCAATGGGAAAAAAGCGTCACGCACTTGTCAATGTCCCCTCGACATGGGGGACGTTTGAGCAGGCAAAAAACGCCGTAAAATCCGGTGGTTTTGACGGGATCGGGTTTGTCCTGGGACAGGGAATATTCGGCATTGATTTCGATCATGCAACTGATGATATGGTACAGGAAGCGTTATCTCTTGGTTCCTATACGGAATGGAGCCCGTCCGGTCACGGGGTGCATGTAATCGGGCTTTCGCATCTCGTACTGAAGGGCAGGAAAAAAGGATCTGTCGAACTCTATATGCAGGGGCGGTACTTCACGGTTACCGGGTCGGTGGTGTCCGGGTCACCGTCCGACCTTCAGGAAATTCCCCCTGACCGGATGATGGACTTTTTCCGTCGGCATTTTGAGGATGTACAAGTACCCGGCCGGAAAGATAACACCGGCTGAATAGATCGGTGGCAAAGGTTGATCCGGATTGGATTGCCCTCTCTCATCAATGCTAAAAAACGGGACGAAATTTTTTATGCTTGTATTATCGTACCTACAGAAATAATGAATCGGACTGCAACCACTGCGCGGGTCCATGAACTCATGCGGGACTTTGCAGGGCTGACAGGTCTTGATCCGCCCGGTGCCCGCCCGCAACGTTACCTCTGGACAGATGCGTTTGCTGTATGCAATTATCTCGGACTTTTCCAGAAAACTGGCAACGTAACCTACTGGGAACTGGCCCTGCGTCTCGTTGACCAGGTGCATCACACCCTCGGCAGGCACCGTGACGATGACCCGCGGACCGGCTGGATCAGCGGTCTCTCTCTGCCGGAAGGTGAGCTGCATCCGACCGTTGGAGGCCTGAGGATCGGAAAATCCCTGCCCGAACGTGGGATCAACGAATCGTATAATGAACAGCGGGAATGGGACCAGGATGGGCAGTATTACCATTACCTGACTAAGTGGATGTATGCACTCAATCGTGTGAGCAGGGTTACTAAAAATCCGGACTATGTTGCGTGGGCGATCGAACTTGCGCGTACTGCTCATGCCAGGTTCACGTATCTTCCCCCTGCCGGTGGCCGGAAAAGGATGTACTGGAAGATGAGCATCGATCTTACGCGTCCGCTTGTTCCCTCCATGGGTCAGCATGATCCTCTCGATGGCCTCGTTACCTATAATGAGCTGCAGCTGACAGCAGCCAGAGATTTCGGGCAATTGGTGCAGCCCGCCCTGGTGCAGGAAATGGCTGATATGATCGATATCGGCCGGGGTATGCGCATGGCCACAGACGATCCTCTCGGTATCGGCGGCCTCCTGTCCGACGCTTCAAGAATCATCCAGATGACGATACGGGATGGTCCGGTGTATGCTGGTCTGCTGGAAACCCTTCTCGATTCAGCCATGGCTGGATTAGATTCCTATACCGAAGCTGGTTCTCTTGAGCTCCCGGCCAGGTACCGCCTTGCATTCCGCGAGTTTGGTCTGTCAATCGGCCTCGCCGGGGTTGAAAAACTGCCGGAATGGATCGCGAAAAATCCGAATTTTTTCGACAGGACCAGTTCCTTTCATCAACGGGTACAGGCCCTCCATGAATATGTGCCACTGAGAAAAAAGATCGAACAGTTCTGGCTGGATGGGAAAAACAGGGAGTCAGGCACCTGGACTGAACACCGTGAGATTAATATGGTGATGTTTGCCACCAGCCTTGCACCGGATGGATTTCTGGGAATTTGATTTTACCCCCTTTTTAAAACTGCAGGATAGTGAACATCTGCATCGTTAGGTGTACCAGCACGATTACCGGCGATGGACAACTACAGGAATAAAGGAAGCTCCTCCCCGTATCGCCCCACTTCATGGCACGTGGCAAAGGCTTTACTCATAAAAAAATTTACCTCCCTCATCCGAACTCAGCGTTTGCCATCCACCCATTACCGCTCATACTCTGAAACGCCCGTTTCATTCCCTGATTAATCCACACTCCTTGAACGGTATAGTGAAAAACTGGTTCAAACAGTAAAAAGTAATCATTGAAAATAAAAAAAAATAGAATTTTTCAACACGAGAAAACTAATTTTTTTACCCTGTTTTTAAAATTTGAGGCGTCTCCGTATTCCCTGCATCCTTTTTGGCGAGATATTTTTTAATCCGTGATACTAAACCGCTTCCCGAACGATGATCTGAGATTGCTCGAAATCAATATCCTCCACGCGCAGGCGCAGACATTTCATTAAGCGCAAGCCACTACCATAGAGCAACTTTGCCATCAACTGGTGCAGCCCTTGCATCCCAAGAAGGACACGAGCCACTTCATCTTTCGATAAGACCGTTGGCAAGTATTCTGAACGTTTGGCGCGCAGCACATGGATCGGAATAGCGAGATCAATTTGCAGTACATTCCGATAAAGAAATAGCAGGGCATTGAGGGCCTGGTTTTGGGTGGATGATGACACGTTTTCATTTTTTGCCAGGTGAGTGAGGAAGGCTTCGATCTCTGCTGCTCCCATTTCAGCAGGATGGCGTTTATTGTGAAAAAGGATATACCGCCGTCTCGGATTTGGTCGATGAGTTTCTGGATTTTTGGGGTGGTTGATCGTTCATAATTGTTGACTTATAGCGGGGCTTCTTATACAATGATTTTAATGAAAAAATAATGCTTGGATAAAAAGAAAACAATCAAGCATTATTGCAGTATATTATACTTTATTAAGTTGATTATATGGTAATTGCAGCATATCAAGAATCCATATAATAAATAGTTAGGTTGCATTTGCTGCATAAGTAGGATACGCAAATTGCACAAGTTGCAAAGGAGGTAAATGAGATGACTACAGACAAGCAGAAAGAAGCAGCGAAGGAAAACAAACGCGCTTTAGCTCAGCCTGAAGGAAGAAAGCGAGCAAAACCAGGAACGAAAGGGGAAGGCGACTATTTCCGAATTGTTGTACGATCAAAGGAGGAATTCACCACGTTTCGCTACCATGATGTTGGTGAAAAGGGCCATATTCTACGCCTTGCTGGTAAAAGGAGCAGCGGGTCTTGGGATACGCAAGCGTGGCTTATCAGCAAAGACGATGCCCATATTGAAGGCGATACATTAGTTGCCGATACCGATGATGCCAGAAGGTTGATTGAAACCCTGGGATCAAAGCCCAAACATGTTAAGGGAGACGTATTTGAGGCGAAAGACAGGCCCAATGTTCCTGAGAGCAAAAAGCCAACAGAGGTACAACAGAGAGCCAGGCTCGAAAATATAAAAAAAGCCCAACAAGCTCGTCGGACACGCACAGCGAAGAAAGAGTAAGTCACACGCGCGAATGTCTGCGCCGATGTGACCAAGATAGGCGCAGTCATGCCGAATTCACTGTGCGGTAGCCAACTCGAAGGAGGTAGAAATAATACTCAATTGGCGCTATGGATCGTCGTCGGTGGCATCACAGGTCTTCTCGCTGACGCTGTCGTTAGAAGGATCAGCGTCGGCCTCGTAGGCGCAATCGTCGTCGGGATCCTCGGAGCTTTCATCGGCGGATAGCTCTTTGGGATCCTCCACATCAGTCTTGCCGCAGGACTTCTGGGTAATTTCCTCTGTTCTTCTATTCATAGATACTTTTTCCCGGTTTGCCGGTTTTTAAAAAAGGCCCGGTAATCTGGGATGAGTAAAGATAGCGATAATCTCCCAAATCTCTATTAGTTTTTCCATGCGTTTCTCGGCCGCCTGATATCTCAGCCCCCAAATGTCCTTCTTCACTTAACATCCAGATCCCGCCAGTGATCCCAGACTCTCAAAAACAAGGTTCTTTTCCCCTATCGGTGATAATGGTCGATCAAAACTGAGATCCGCCCTCAAAACTGCACCAAACAGGCTCATTTTAAACAGATTTTATGCCCTATTTTGGCAGGATAACCGTAAAAATCGTGTATTTCTAAAACCATGCTATCCAATCAGCCATTTTTGAACCTTATCTCAGATCTACGTAGCAGATTCCATCAATCTGGGCCCATATAAGGTTCCGAATGCCACAAACATCTTATGACCGTATAAGCTGATCTGGAGTAACGGAAAACAGGGTTTCTTTTCCCTTATCCTCAGTTCAGGTTAATCAGCACAGGGCTCCATTCTCCTTAAAAAATATATGGGGATATTCAGGATCTGTGTTACGTGTTACCTGAGGGTATGGCAGCACGTTTCAAGACCGCACCCCACTATGAATGGCATGGGAATTCTCGTCTTCCTATCACCGGGAAAGATCTTCTACGCACCACAGTTTTTACCCCGGGTGAGAAGGTGTATGAGGTTCTTTGCTCCCTCAAATCCGATTGTCCTCTGACTCCCGTGCATGATATCGAGATGTTCAATACCGAGGGCCTTTGCGACAGGCAGTTCCATCATACCTCCAATCAACAGGTCGATTTTTTGCTCCCTGAGATTTTGCACGATTAAATCCTGGTCGGGTTCGATGAGTATTTCACAACCTGTCAGTGAAAGACTGCGCAGCTTCTCGCTGATATTCGAATCGAAGTCTACAATAATCAGCCGGGGTTCAATGCCGTATTCTATAAAAAACCTGGACATGGAGATTGCCCGGGTGGGACCGCTGACAAGGGCAATCCTCCGGTTTTTGAATGACGAATAATCGACAACAAACCGTTCCTGAGGAATATCCGGTATTTCCTGAAGTCCAAGTGCCTTGGTTACTCTCAGAAGAAACTGCCGGGTCGCATCAACACCGATGGGGAGCTCTTCGATGATCCAGGGGGTCCCGCATTTCATATGCAATAATTCCGCGGCATCTTTTCCCGCAGGCTCGCAGAGCACGATATTAAGTACAGCCTTTCCGCTTCTTCTGATTTCCTCCAGGGTTGCATCTGCCGTGAGCACGGTGTTGACCTTTATGCCGATAAGTCCCAGAATGCGGATGATTTCCTGTAAATCCGGGCCGCCCCTTAAAAGACCGACCAGGTTTACGGAATGCGGGTCGGTTTCGTTTCTTTTTTCAACAAACTCTTCTACCAGCCTTGTTAAGGTCTCGCTGTAGCCCGTCCTGAAATCACCTTCGAACCCCCCGGCATCAATCCCGATGACCGGTGCGGTGGTTGTGGTACCCCGGATTGCGCTCTGGACATCCTCACCGATAATATCTGAAGCGCAGCACGACAGAACCGCGATAAGATCGGGATGAAGCTCCCGGTCAAGATCCTCGATTGCCGTTTTGAGCTTTTGATCGGCCCCGAAAATCACATCCTGTTCACCGAGACATGTCGAATAGATTTCCGAAGGGTGGTCGCCCCGCATACCCATGATATAATTAATATGGTACACACAACCTTTTGGCCCGTGCACAAGGACTACACATTTTTTAATAGAGCTGAGTGCTTTAATTGCGCCAAAAAGCTTGCATGTACCCCGTGGTATCCTGACTGCCATCCCCGACATAAATGAACTCTTTTCTCAGTAAAAAGTACTTGATTATCATGCTCAATTATAAATATAATATATCGTTCCCTTTTTGGAATATTTATAGGAACTGTTTTTTTTAAAAGATGTGGTGAATGGTATGGCTGGGAGATCTAAACTGTTGACCATATATGGATTGTTTTTTCAGCACGGGAAATATGACGTAACAGGCGCTTTTACGGGCTGTCTGGTATACGAGTGGAGAACAAAGTATTTCTTGATCAAGGAAAAACGTTAGAAAACCAGTGGATTTCGGGGAATGGTTGACATGGCAGATGCAGTTATCACTGAACATGCAGGGACACGGGAAGGACCGATTGCCAGATTCTACCAGTACGGGCGGGAGGGTGTACAAGTCCTGGATACCAAGAAAAACCTGCAAAGGCTCTATATCTTCGATCCTTCTTTGGACATGGTGACGGAACGCGACCCCTCCCGCAGGGAAAAGATACTCAGGAGGTTCATGTTTGATCAAAACGGGATGCTCGAAGAGACCTTCTCGTTTGGCCAGCATCCGCGGACATTCCGGTATGAAAACGGCGGCCAGCAGATTGCCGTCCGGGAGGGTGGACAATACGGGGCTGTCGGCAAGATATTCACATCCGATCGCAACGGTGTCGCGGAGACCGCATGGGGGCGCCATGGTGAGATTGAGCGGGTCTACATTTTTGAAGCCGGTGATGACACTATTATGGAACGAAAAGGCGGGTGGTTCGGAACTGTGGACCGGACTTTCGCGTTTGAAGGAATTAATGCATCGGTTTTCCGTGAACCGGAAGCCTTCCTGCAGTTCCTTATGTTTACTGAACGGCGTGAAGGAGAAGTGGATAGTACGGATAAGGATAGAGTTGCTGACGTCACTCACGGTGACGGGTCCAAGGTGACCCACAGCAGGTTTGCATTTACCGGAAAAAGGCACACCTCATCTGATACACATTCAGATACAAAAGAAGATTTCCGGATAGATATCATCCCGGAGGGGGATGTCTCTTTAGAGGAAACTCCAAAGGATGAGCCAAGCCGGAAAAAAAGCAGTGAAATATCCTTTGCCGAACGCCAAACAGGGCGAAAATTCTAATATTTTTTACAGATCTTCATGATATTACAGTAATTTAAAAAAAAAGAGGGAAACGTGATATTCCTCACCCAGCTTCAATTATGTTTTTTTGTCGTCTTCATTAATCAGTTTGACATAATCAGAGTTCAGCTTGGGGATAACAACTCTATGACTGCTATTACCCAAGATCCTGAGTCACATCTGAAAATCCGGGTCACGGTTATGGCCGGGCCTGCCCGCGGAGCCGTGTCCCGAGCCAGGGAAGGAAGTCTAATTTCCGCGACATTACGCCCTCGAGCCTGACCGGCAGGTCTTCTCCAAAGATATCCAGTATGAGATCAGGATCTGCTATTCCATGGAGGTCACTTGATTTTTCCAGCACATTGGTAAAAAGCACCAGGACCATATCAGATCCGGATGTGGCTCTCATCCGTGCAAGCTCTGCACGGATTGCATCATCCCGCTCATGGTTCCAGGCAAATGACGGCACCATAACCTGAGAAATCACTACTTTTTTTTCGGAGAGGATATACTCCTTGGTGTCACGGGCGAGGGTTATTTCCAGCGGAGTTCCTGAAAGGTCCATTGCCTGTTCGAGAAGGGCGATTCCAAGTTTGTCCGGATCTTCACCGGCAATAGGGGCCAGGTAATTCACTGCTTTTATATCACGGTGTGTGGTGGTCGACATACGAAGGGAAAGGGTATCTGATAGGATACCGGAAAGGAGTACACCTGCAACCGGCCGTGAAGGAGTCAGTCCGGATTCCATGAATTTCATAGCTATTATGGTCGATGTCGCTCCGACCGGGTCGTTTAAGAACCGTATCGGTTTTAAGGTAGTGATAGCCCCAAGACGGTGGTGATCGATAATCTCAACAATGTCCGCCTCTTCTATTCCATCCACTGCCTGGGAAGCTTCGTTATGGTCAAGGAGGATCACCGATCTCCGCACGTCGTCAAGAAGGGTTGTCCGTGTCAGGATCCCGGAGTCGTGACACATACCCGGTTTTGCATGCCTTGATCTCTGAAGATTGGACAATGCTACCCGATACTCCGGTCACATGTCAACCCGGCACATTTCACAGCCCCGTGAGAGTACCTGGTCTTTTTTACTGTTGTACCGGTAGATGGTGACCCCTTTGCATTCCAGGGACCGGGCGAGTAGAAAGATCCGGCAGATCTCATCCACACCGGCATGTTCGGGTAAATTCACGGTTTTGGAAACTGCATTATCGACATGTTTCTGGATTGTTGCCTGCATGCGGATATGGTGATCCGGCGAGATCTCAGTGGCGGTTTTATAGAGATCTTTCATGATTTCTGGAACCGGCGCGGAACTGAGAGTACCTGTCCGCTTCACCTGCATGAGGATATCCCTGCCGGAGCTGAGGGTTCTGAGATATTTTTTCAGGAGCGGATGAACGAGGGTAGCAGACCGGTTGCCGATCCGCCGGGTGCTGGCAAGGGAAAATATGGGTTCGATTCCGCTGCTGGTACCGGCGATGAGATGGAGGGATCCCGTAGGAGCAATGGTCGTCACGGTGGCATTGCGCATTTCGCCTTTATAGATACTCTTTTCGATCGCGGGAAACGAGCCCTTCTCCTCTCCCAGTTCCCGGGATGTTTCATGTGCCTCACGGGAAATGAGCGCCATCGTGCGATCGGCAAAACAAAGTGCTTCTGTCGATTCGTACGGAATCTCCATAAGGATGAGAGCATCGGCAAGTCCCATGATGCCAAGCCCGATCTTCCGGGTCAAGAGGGTTTTTTCCCTGATCTTTTGGAGCGGGAACCTGTTGACATCAATGACCGCGTCAAGGAACTGTACTCCCCGGCGGGTAACCGTCTGCACCAGCTCCTCATCCAGTTCCCCCTTTGCAATGCACCGGAAGAGGTTGACGCTTCCCAGGTTGCAGCTCTCAAAGGGCAGAAGCGGCTGCTCGCCGCAGGGGTTCGTTGCCTCAATGCTTCCAAGGCCCGGCACGGTGTTTTTCCCGTTGATGATATCGAGAAAGAGCACACCGGGATCGCCGGATTGCCATGCTGCAAAGCCGAGTGCGTGCCAGAGTTCACGGGCTTCGATGCTGGTCTTTACAGAACCGTCCCGGGGATTGATCAGGTCATACTGCGAGCCATGCTCAAGGCAGTGGAAAAAATGTGCATCGAATCCGACTGAAAGGTTGAAATTGGAAAGGCCGCCCCGGTTTTTTGCGTTGATAAAGTCCATGATATCGGGATGGGAACTGTTGAGTACCGCCATGTTTGCCCCTCTCCGTTTCCCTCCCTGTTTCACGGCATTGGTGGCCTCATCAAAGACGCGGATGAACGGGAGCGGGCCACTTGCCACTCCGCATTTCGAGGATACGGGATCGCCAGCCGGACGGATATGACTGAACGAGAACCCGGTACCCCCACCACTCTGGTGGATCAGTGCCATGGTAGCAAGGGTGGAAAAGATTCCCTGCAGGGAATCTTCCACCGGTAACACAAAACAGGCGGAGAGCTGGCCGATAGATGATCCGGCATTCATCAGGGTCGGCGAGTTGGGTATGAACAATAATTTGTTCATGACCTGAAGGAAATCTTTTGCTCGTGGAGTATCAACGGCATCTGCTACCCTGCAGAAAAGCTCGGAAGGAGTTTCCTGCGGGAGAAGGTACCGGTTTTGCAGCAGGGTTTTTGCAGCAGGTGTCAGATTCATTGCGCTATCAGAAGACTGTGTTTACGTGAACGGCATATATATGTTATTGGTTCTTCGGGTTTTTTGCATGTACAGGATTTTTCCTCGATGATAACTATGTATTTCAAGAGATCTTTCTCTTCGAATTCTGTCAACGCGACCGCACAAATCTTACCTATGTACAAATAATGAACAGTAACCTCCCAATCTCCCCGTCATGGATAGCCTAAACCCCTGACGTTACCCAACGACAGAACTTCCCGATCCAAGGCACCCCAAAACAGGCCTTCTTTCACTTTCCACCCACCCCAGCCCATCCGGCAAATGAGCGCCCCTCCAAAAGGTGCTGTTAGCGGTTATTTCAGAGCCCGATTCATGCAAAATCCTACCAAACAGGGAGCAATGTGCGATTTTCCGAAAACAATAGTGCTGGTTTTTCGTGAATTAGTAATGTTTTGGCGATCACGACCCCCTCAAGGAAAGGAGGTCTCCGACGGAGAATTAGTTTAGGCAGAGAGTAGGTTTCCGATGGCCGGGATTTCCCCCCTCTCTGTTGTAACCTCCCCACCCGGTACCGCTTAGCCCCTCAACGCAATTGTGAATATGCAGCCAGTCACGCCCAAATCCAGTCGCAAGGCACCACCTGTGTGTTCCTGAACGCTCCTTTCTCTATATATGATCGCAGATCCATTGATGGTTGTGGGGGGAAAAGGGGATGGCTGATCAGGAAACATTTCCCTGCCAGATTTGCAGGGAACAGAAGAGGAAAGATGACCTTGTGCCAGCGACATTGATTCAAACATCGATCGTTGATGTAATCACAAAGGAATTTCCGGCATGGTCCCCCGAAGGGTACATCTGTCATACTGATCTCAACCGGTTCAGGATAGATTATATCCGGGATCTTCTAAAAAAGGAGATACATGAGTATGCCTCGCTCGAAGAGACTCTCAAACATGGCGTGATAGAAGAGAGTCATCTCCCCGAAAATATTAATGTCAAATTTGATAAGGAGCTGACCTTTGGCGAACATCTTTCCGATAAAATCGCCGGTTTTGCCGGCAGCTGGACATTTATTGCGGTGTTTACCGGCATACTTTTCCTGTGGGTCGTTCTGAACACTTTTATTTTACTGTCCAGGCCATTCGACCCCTATCCCTTTATCCTGCTCAACCTTTTCCTTTCGGCCCTTGCCGCAATTCAGGCTCCTGTCATTATCATGAGCCAGAACCGGCAGATGATGAGAGACCGTCTCAATGCCGAACGTGATTATAAGGTGAATGTCCACACGGAATTCGAAATTCACCAGCTCCATAAGAAAATTGATCATCTTCTGATAAGCCAGGGTCAAAGACTTCTGGAAATTCAGAATATCCAGGCAGAATTAATGGAAGATCTGCCCGGAAAAACTTTGTAAGGCCAATAGTATCTTCACCGGATCTCCGGTCAGATGCACCTCTCAGTTCCGACCCCAAAACCGCCCTTCCTTCCATTTCGTCATCGCCCAGCCCATTTAGTGATCGCTCACTCTCCCAAAAGCGCCGGTAAGTGCACGTCCGGAGCCCGTTCAACGAGCACCCGGCCAAACGGGGCGCTACCCCGGCCCCGGCTGCACCCCCGGCCCATGCAGAATCCAGCAAAATGTGGATTTTTTTAGGATATAGGGAGTGGGTAAAAATGAAATCTCTTGCCGGGAATTTTTAAGGATTTCAAATCACCCTCGGATACGCAGGCTTAATATTTTCCGGATGCTTATATCTCCGCATTGCTATGAGCACCAAAGCGAGAGTTACGGAAGTGTCCGGAAATCCTGTTGTGGCATCACGCAATAAAACCAAGTCATTGACCGGGCGTGATGAAGAGGCTCGCCTATCCCCGGTCCAGCGGATGCGGGGAAAGATCCTTCTTGCGGACCCGGAGATGGTTCGCCGGATTATTTTCGATCCGTCCCTGGAACCATAAGAAATGGCGGTCGGGTCCGGGAGTGACGCGACAATTTTTATTGATGCAAATATTTTCCTGAATACAATTTTCAGCAGCGGAAAGGAATCTGCAACCTGTGCCCGCTTTCTTGAAGAAGCAGGGACGGGTGTATTTCCCACTGCAACTTCGGTGATTGTCCTGAACGAAGTGCTCCACCGTCTCATCATCGCTTCTGTCGTGAGCAGCAGCGGTATCGCCCCCGAGTCCGCGGTTCATCAGATAAAACTCCACCCTGAATTTGTCCGCGAAGCAGAAGCCGTCTGGGAGGTAATGGAAGATATACGGAGCATCCGCTCCATGAAGATATACGGGATTTCCCCTGCTACATTTGAACGATCGCTTGCTATCATGCAGGAATGGGGCCTTCTTGGAAACGATGCTCTTCACGTTGCCTGCATGGAAGAGCATTCGATTGGAACGATCGCAACCTATGACCGGGATTTTTCCCGGGTATCCTCAATCAAAATCCGGAAACCGGTCGATATCGGGTGATTTTTTCCGGACACGGGTCTGGAATTGTCCGCTCAGATCAGGTTGCCCACTCCCTGTTCTTTACCCAATTTCACATCGGTATCTGACAAGATAGTTATCAGTTCCGACCCCAACCCTTCACGATGAATACTCCCTGAACGCAAACAGCACCCGGTCATCCGCGTTGAGTTCGGTGAGAATCTTTTCCCGTTCCGCTTTTTTCGGCATTGCTGAATAATCATACTGGATGTAGACTCCTCTCATGGGTTTTAAAGGAACACCGGCAGCAATGAGCCGTTTTGCATTGGCGTCTTCCGGGTAGCCTATTGCAACCGGAATGATGATCGAACCATTTTTCCGTTTAACGATCTGCACATATTCCCACATCGGTGCAACCTGTTCACGGATCTCAACACTCCCATCCTGTTCAAGTATCGAGAACGTCCGGTTGTAGTCTGGCACGGGCACGTCAAGATAATAATCTGCACCCATCGCACCAGATGAGAGAATCTCCAGAGTGTAGTTTCCGGGGATGGGATGGCTTTTGATGATCTGTTCAATCTCCACTTCACTCAACGATGCATCGACAAGGATCGCGCTGAACCAGTCTGCCTGTTCATGCCATGCCTGAGTTGCCTTATCGAGAGTCGGACGGATCGCGGGTTGCGGATAGAGGGGATTATACAATTCCCTCTCCTGCTGGTATCGGGGTTCTGATTTGAAGATATACGTACCGAGCGTGATAATATCCTTGTCTGTCAACGGTCGGTCAGTATGAATCTCCTGAGATCTTGCATACGTGATAAAATCCCGGTCTTTTTTATCTTCTTCTTCCCACCGACCGATGTTTTCTGCATATTCTCCCTGCTTCATTTTTGAAAAGA
Source organism: Methanoregula sp. (assembly GCA_003141335.1). Classification (GTDB taxonomy): domain Archaea; phylum Halobacteriota; class Methanomicrobia; order Methanomicrobiales; family Methanospirillaceae; genus Methanoregula. The sequence continues at coordinate 25,388 of PLLR01000125.1, forward strand.
GTGATGGATATGCATCAATTCCTTTGCCGGCAGTAACCGTTTCGACGGAACCATTCAGGGTATAGGTATCGATAAGAATCCGGTTGATCCCGTGGGTCTGCAGGTTCTCCACCTCCATCATCATCGTGACATTATGGCAGCAGTTGTCTGCAAGGGAATATACCGGTCGTATCGAGAGCACGGCAGAGCCGGGAAAATCCTGTGCAGCCTTCTCACGGGCTTTCTGTGTCGCGTTCACGAAATCGTATTCCCCGGCGGGAGTCTCCAGTCCCCACGGGTG
>PLLR01000025.1 GCA_003141335.1 Methanoregula sp.
CTCCAGCTGATCCCTGCTGCATTGATCATCGTTGTTAGCGTGGTATCCGGCGGGGTTGCGTATCTTGTCCCTGCCCTTGTTCTCTGTCTCTCGGTCTCATTCTATGCTCTGGCAGTTACCGTCTGGCTGACGGGTCTCTCCCCCAGCGTGCTCGTGTATGATGCAAAGGTCCTCCTCGTCTACCTCATCTCGATCGGGATCGCCCTCATCATCCTGATTGCACTCGCGTTTGTGAATCCCAACTACGCGATGGCATCAGTTCTGCTCTTCCTGCCGGCATGGTTGCTGGTAAAATCGAGCTACGGTAAATGGGATGCAGAGGAACAACAGGGCTTTTAGCATTTTAACCCCTTTTTTTTATTACGAATGCTCGTTTTCAAAACCTCAGGCTAAAAAAGAGATGAACTGACTCGCTGCCGGCACTATCATCTCTCCACATGGCTACCATCACAGAACGGCTTATTGTACGATTTTCCGCAGCGGCACAGTGTCACGCGGTTCCGGATTTCATAGACATGCCCCTCAGACGATTCAACCGGTATACTGCCACGAACCCAGAGCGGGCCGTGTTCACTCCGTGGAGGGTACTCAATGACCACAATAGATTTTTCAAATTCGGGTTCAAGTGCCTTTCCGGTCTTTATATCCCAGACGACCAGGCGCCCGGACGGACAGTTTCCTGCCTCTTCGATGGCAATGTCCCTGGCCTCACTAATACCTGATTGCCGCGTAAGGTTCCAGATCCCACCGGCACGCATGCAAAACCGGGCGTGGACACACATTCCATCAGCATCGGTCAGCGACAGGGTGGGCCCGTTAATCTTCTCTGCCCGGTCGAGATACGGCTCATCATCAGCCGTCTCGGTTCCGTCAAAGTGGATTTTTTCATGGGTGCCGTCGCAGAAGGGTTTATTTTTCGATTGCCCGCACCGGCACAAGGCATACTGTTCCTGCAGGGGGTATGTCGTAACATCGTGCCAGGTACTACAGTATCCCTCTGAATCGTCGCGGATCTCCTTTTCGATGAGGGAAATACCTCCTGAAACGATGTAGGGGCCGTTTTTGCTCACCCTGATTCTCTTCGTATCGTGATGCGGGGAGGAGGGGATTTCTTTTTTTGGGGACATGATGCTCCTGGTATCCTTTTTTCACCGGTTTATCTTATACTGTTTCTGATCTGTTAATTTTTGATCTTTTGGATCATGGCAAACAGGTTTTGTACGAAGGAGAATGAATAAAAAGTCAAAAAATCTCCATTTTCAAATCAGCTCTCTTCTGTCTGGTGAGCCGGGCAGAAATTGCAGATGGAATAGAAAACGTCTTTTTCCTTGTCCCGGATAAGGCAATAATAATCCCTGCCCCGCTGCTCAACGGAAAAACCGCCGGGAAACGGCATACCAACAGGATGTCCCGGCTCATCAAGGACAAACATGGTGAATGCGGCTATCAGGTAATAGAAGAGGCGGTTCTTCGGATTCCGGAAGTAGAGATTACGTTCGCCTGAATCATTCCACGCAAAAACTCCCTCATGAAGCATCTCGCAGAATTTGCGGAATGTTTCCCGGTCATGGATTGAATCGTTCATCGTAAAAAACGCCCTGGTGCGGTGCATGGCAAGGAGCTGGTGATGTTTGCCAAAAAGCTGTTCACGAAAATAGGGGCGGATCGCTTCACGGTAGGGTGAGGGAAGTTTTTCAATCTCATTGTTGAGCCTTCCGCCGATAATCTGGAGATCGAACATCGTGTAGCTCTGAATCTCATGCACCAGGAGGTTCCCCAGTTCACCTTTAGTCCGGGCTGCACCAAGTCGTACTGCAATGTCACGGATCACCCTGCCGGCTTTTTCGTGCTTTTCGAGCGGTTGGATTAATCTCGCCGTTTCCATGAACCCCGCACCTTATGTATTATTACAGTATCTCTCCCGTGCACAAAAAACAGATAGGTGTACTCTGGTGACGGGGGGTTGTTTCCTGATCATAGATCATCGGTATCACCTGCCATTCACTGGTAGAAGTCATCAGCCGAAATGGCGGTTTGTAGCGGACTTCATCGCCGGTACTATAGTGGGATCCGCAATAATAATTGAAGGGCACGACAAAAAAAGATCTAGCTGTAGAACAATAGTGAGGCGATTTTCCTGGTCCATCCTTCTCACACCACAAATCCCGTGACTATCCCCACAATCCGCTGGACTGTTGCACTATGCCGGGAAAAATAATGTATACGTGTATTACGGATGGAGAAGATAGTCCCCCTCAATTCTCACCTTTGAGTTTCCCCCGAAAAATACACTGCGCTGCACCTTCGAAGCGTCACTTACCAGTCTGATTATATTGGGACGCTCCCTGCTTCTCCCCTGCTCAATTCTGAGCATGTGGCCGTCCCATGTGCCGGCATGTAACAGGTAATACCCCAGTGCTGCGTTGCCAGAACCCGTTGCGGGATCTTCAAGATACCCAAAGACAGGGGCAAACACCCGGGTGCGGTAATTATTCTCCTTTATGGAGACTTCACCAGAAAAGACAAGGATAATTTCGATATTGTTTGCGAGGCAGAACTCCCGCAGGTGCTTCTGATCAGGATGGAGTGAAAGGAGGGTATCAAGTGATGTTAAGGGAACCAGCAGGGTTGCAAGACCGGCGTTGACGAGCATAATCCGGTCCTTTTTGGAAATTTCACCGGGCGGGATTTTTAAGGCTGCAGCGATATCATCGCGGGTCAGGGCAGGGGTGAGAAACTCTGGCTGGGGCGCACTGATAAAAACGGAATCTGATGATGCAATCTCATTTCGTACGAGAGGGTCTCGTCCCTGCACATGAATGCGGGTGATGGGATCCCGTGCGAGTTCTGCATTGTTTTTTATGAGATCGTACATCACGGCAATCGTACCATGGCCGCAGAACGCAACTTCACGTTCTGAGGAGAAAAACCGGAGGCCGGTGTGCCCTTCATCGGGGTAGACATAGACAACCTCGCTGACAAAGCCGGCCAGTTCACGGGCGATCTGCTGCATCCCCTCAGCCGACAGTGCATTCTGATCCGGCAGGTATACACACCCTGCCGGGTTCCCGGTCGATTGTCCTTCAACAAAGGCATCTATTTTTTTAAAACGGAAGCGCTGCATATAACAATCCTGAAAACTTCAGGTCAAATATCATCTCTTTATTGGTATCCATGGTACATTTTTTTTACCATTGCCCGTGTTTTTTAAAGACATACCAGAATAGTCGATCTTATCCGGCATTCATAAAAAAGTATCATTGAGTGTTTACGTACTAGAGAAGGTAGTCTGGTGAGCATCACTCTTCTCAAATGATGAGATACGGAGCCCGATAAGCCGGATCCTGCTGCTCCCGCAAAGACTTCGGAGCAGTGCCTGCGCACTGCCGCGCAGTGTGGAAGCGTTGTCGGTAAAATGCAACAGGGTTTTTGCCTTTGTCTTTGTTACAAAGCCCTCATACCTCACCTTTACCGTGATGGTTTTGAACCGGAGCCCTTCTTCAGTCAGGTTCCTGTGCACATCTTCACTCAGGGTATCCATCGTGAGGAAAAGGGTCTGGGGATCATCCGTATCCAGTTCAAACGTTGTCTCCCGGGAAA
>PLLR01000108.1:0-2348 GCA_003141335.1 Methanoregula sp.
ACAATCCCAGCAGTACACCGCTCAATGAATGTACACGGAGGGAGGGATGAAATGAATCTGAAATAAAAAGTTCAATTCTTTCCCTGAATAGAGGGACAAGATCGGGATACTGTACACTCCATTTTTTAAAAATCCGCCGGAATTTATCATCCCATACCAGGCTAATCATTCAGCTCGCTCAAAAGATCGCGTACAGAACCGGATCGCACATGACCCAGGGAATAATTCTCTTCCGCTTCCCGTGCTCGTTTCGCGATCCGGGAACGTTCTGCATCAATAAGCCTGCAAGATAATATTTGATGGATATAGTTGCGATCATCAATATCGAGCTGATCGATCTCTTCCAGCACTTTATTAACAGTAACAGCGGTACTCATATCAGATTCTTATCAATATTGATTCCCCTGATGATAATATAATCCTGCCTATCGGGGAAAGATTTTTTACATTGATCCGTGACGGGTTCTTTAGCAGCGTTGATTTACCCGCACCATTTCTCCTGATGATGCCAATAACCTCTCCTCCATTCACATCAAACAAGACCAGTGCCCGGAATTCATTCATGGGTTGGGAAGCACCCCGGGGGTATACGTCTGAAACGGTGCTTTTACGGAATCGACAATCGCATCCCGAAGGGGGTGATATTTTTGTCCGGACCTGTATGAAGTGATCGAAGGCGTTGCACATGTTCTTCTCCAGAAAAAAATCGGTATTGTACAGATCTGAGTTTTTAGCTCAAAACCAGATCGGGCCTTCTATTAAAAAATCACAAAAATACTGGGGCTGACATCCATAATCCTCAAAAAAGAATAGTATATCAACGACAGAGATTGTCCTCAAAGGACCTGATGATCTGCAATTGCCGGTATGCTGAACCATCCGGGAAAATATGTGGGTGTTTTTCCACGAGTTTTTTTTCAAGAGTAATTTTTTCAATGAGCACAGGGGTTTCCGCAGAGGANNCCCATGTACTGAACCGGTACAAAGCCACTTCCAGAGAGGGATGAATTGTATGGACTTATTATGCACTTGTTCGGTTCCTTCGTAGTCCCCGGTAATAACCAGGAGATTGTCGCATTCCAGTTCTATTGAAGCACGTAAGATCGCGCTCGTTTCACGCTCTTTTGTATCAGGATGCGAAATCTCGTAGCAGACCTGAATCAACTGCCGGACTTCCGTACCCACCTTTATCACAAAGTCCACCTCTTTACCAAACCGGTCCTTCCAGTAATGGATCGTCGTGTCAAAATCTGCTCTCCGCATAAGCTCAAGTGCCACAGCGTTTTCGTATAGGCGCCCGTAATTTTTAGAGAACCGGGTGGACAATGCGCTGATAAAACCGTTATCTATCAGGTAGCACTGGCGGGGGCATTGCATCTGCTCCTTAATTTTTGGTGAAATAACCGGGATGCTGATCAGGAAATAGGAGGATTCGATGTATCCAATGTAATTGGCAAGGCTTGTCTTTCCCACCGCATATCCCATGCTTTTCATGGTGTTGTATATCTTGCTTATTGAATACCGGTTCGAGTTAATGAGTAACCGGAGCAGGGCTTTGAGCGCTTCATCGTTCCTGATCCTGAATCTCTCCGAAATATCTTTTGATACAACCGTGCTGTAATACTGCTGCAATATTTCAATTTTCTTCTCTTCCGGGGCTAGAACGACTTCAGGCATGCCGCCATAATAGAGGAATTCATTAAGTGCCTTTACAACCGTTGCCCGCTCATTTTCAGAATACTGGGCGGTTTGAATATCAAACGGTATTTCTTTGAATGCAAGAAATTCTTTAAACGAAAGTGGGAACACTTTTACTTCCAGGCACCGCCCACGGAGCTCGGTTGGAATTTCATGGCTGGATACTTTTGAACTGGAGCCAGTCACAAATAAAGCGATATCATAATTATCGTAAATCCGGCGGAGCCACCGGCTCCAGTCCGGCATATCCTGAATTTCATCAAGGAACAGGAATTTCGGTTCAGTAAAAAAAGTCTCTTTTATTGAAGGTATCAGGTCCGACAGGAATTTTGTATCACGCGGTATTCGTTCATCCTCAAAATTTATGTAAAATACTTCTTCTTTGCGATTCTCTATGAGCAGGGTACTGATTAACCTGAGCAGGAGGCAGGTCTTTCCGCATCGCCGAAAACCCGTTGCAACGATGATTTTCCTTGGTTTGGCGTTAATGTACTCATCTAACGTTATGCTTCTGGGTTTGATGGCAGGAATTTTTTTATCAATCCATGAATGCAGAATTGTTTTCATAGATCCATCCATAGTACAATATTGTATCAAATTGTACTATTTATGTATTTTTAAGACGATTCGATCAAAAAATCCCGCAGGAA
>PLLR01000108.1:2419-7390 GCA_003141335.1 Methanoregula sp.
CCATTACCCGGAAGTCCCACCCGTTGCAAGGAGACGGACCGCATTCTCTGTCGGGTAAAATAAAAGGTCAGAAACATGATCGGTGACGATGCGGTTGTGCTCTCAGGCAGGATACAGTTGAATAAACACAAATCCCGCTTCCACATGCACAACCGGGATATGCAGTTTGGCAGCAGCAAGCACCCCGTCCTGCGTAAAGTTGGTGTTGCCAAAGACGAGCACGAGATCCGGGATGTCCCTGACAAGCACATCTTCTGTTGCAGCAAGAATTTCCCCGATCTGCTTCCCGTGGCTGCTGGATCCGATGCCGGGGTTGTAATCCGGTCGGGGGATCTCCAGCTCATCAAAAAAGACATCCGACATCTCCGGATCTAGTGCTGCCCGGTATGCACCAAAATCCCGGTGCGATCAGCAGGCCGACATGCCCGAGACCGACAACGCAGATGGTTTTATCGAGAATAGTGCGTGATGCCAGGAAACCGACCCCCGATATTACCGGATTATGCTAATCCTGTACAATAAATAAAAAATATGCCAGAGGTAATTTCATGCTCCATCCGGATGATGTGATGAGAACAGATTTACAAAAACGGGTGAAAGTTTATCATTTGGGGATTTTTGTTTAAAATGAGAAAAACAATTTACATAAGAGCACATAATCACTAAGCAATAAGAGGAGCGGAAAACCAGCCTATGACAAATTATCACCTTACCGTCACCATCTGGGAAGAAGATGGAGTGTATGTTTCAAAATGCGTTGAGCTTGAGGTCGCCAGTTGCGGGGATACACCAAAAGAAGCACTGGAGAATATCCGTGAAGCGATCGATATCTATCTGAAAAATGCACTGGAATACGGGATGTTAACAGATCTGGAACCCTCCCTCACAACCCATGAAAAATTCACTTCCCTGATCGAGGTCCAGGCGTGAAACTTCCAAGAGTATCATCTGCACATCTCATTTCGGAGTTGAAGAAGAGAGGTTTTACAGAAGCACAGCACCAGGGAAAGGGAAGCCACATTGCCCTTATCCGCACTGACGATACTGGTCAGAAACTGCTCGTAATCGTTCCTAAACGTGATATCCTGCCCATTGGTACGCTCTTCTCGATTATGAGGCAGGGAAAGTTTACGCGGGAAGAATTCATTGACATACTCACGGGTTAATCGCCGGAAATTTATCACCCGCGCTCTTTTTACGTGCTAATACAGAGGAATCCGGCATTCTGTCAAATCCTCATACGAACATGATGGATAGGTTTTCGATCCATCTGTATGCAAATCCATTATTTATTGTGTTTTGAAACATTAAAACACCGGTTTATCCGAATCGGGATTGTTTGGATTACGATTAAAGGAACGTAATCCAGAATTCGTATCTGAATAATAATTAATCGGATCTCGACGTGGCAAAAACTAAAAGCCGACCGTACATGTCTCCGCTCGCATACCATTCGATACCATAGCCCAATAACTCCTCCGGCAAATTCCGGAGGAGAATATGTGAAAACAAAAGGGCATTATCATCTTAAAAATCCCGCAGGAATCGGATACCCGGAACTATATGAAGTAATTGAAGGCGTTGCACATGTTCTCCTCCGGAAAAAACCCTCGATCACCTCGNNATGGCCAATCTCGTATCAACCACGTTTATCAGCGAGTATGCATTTTATGAGATAAGGCATGGCGCTGCATAGTATGAACTGATTGACAATACCCTGGTGCGCAATCCCCATTACCCGGATGTCCCACCTATGCTTGAAGTAAAATGTCAGACAGCTCCGTTAATAATGTTCGGGAATGTTGTATCTTTGTATGACTATGTCGGGAATGCTGCAATTGCCGGTATGCTGAACCATCCGGGAAAGAATTCGGCGATTGTAGTACTGGATGTTTGAATTACCGCCCTGCGCATAAAAAACGAATCTTCCCCAATTTCAGGAGATTAAGTCAAATAATTAAGTTCTCTCATTTTCAGTGATCATGATCCCATTGATATCCCTTAATAGGTTCTTCACTGGATGAGAATTTTCCGGTAATGGATTACAATAGACCGCATGCAGCGTATGGTTATCACAACAGGGGATACCCTGGCGGCGGGGGCGGAACCCCCAAGAGCGATTTTACTGATAAATTTAATGAGATATTTCCAGTTTCCTGATGACAGACATGTTATACACTTCTACTTTGTTGGAAGAGTTCAGGTTCAACAGAATCAAACTGATCCATAGATCAGACAATGATGATGTCCTAATTTTTCAGGGATAGATTATACACATATTTTGGTTTCTTTCAGATCAGATGCGGTATATTCACGGACCAAGAATAGATGCTCCAATACGATTCATATTTATTTTGTTTGGGTTTCAATGCAACTGAATTATCTCAAACCGAGGCTAATTATGGTACTTGGTTAATTTCAGATTATCCTGATTCTGGAGAAGAGCCAAAAATATGATGTTCTGGGCTAAGACGGGATTCAAATTGAAGGGACACTGACGCACAATCATACCTCATGAGCATTATTTATATCATTAAATGTCCATTCAATGTACATAGCGTTGTGGATTATGAACATCAGCATTGGACCGCCTTATGAGGCAGTGATAAAAAGGATTATCGAGAAAGGGTATGCCGGAAACCAGACCGAGGTAATACGACAGGCTATCCTTGCCTATGAGCGAATGCTTGAGGATGAAGAACTCATGCTTGTACATAGAGCAGTTACGGTAGAAGTGAGTGGGATTGAAGCCAAAAAGACCCCCTCCTACTCCTTTGATGAGATAAAGAAACTCCTCAAAGGCTGACGTTTCAGGAACTATGGAACTTGTTTTTTCAGATTCTGCCAAAAAAGAGCTGGCCAATCTGCCTCAGGATATGAAAGCCGTATTCCTTATGCATCTTGAGAAGATGCATTCCAGACCTCCCCGCAAACATATGAAACATGGCATTCCCTGTCATGTAGAGAAAGTAACTAAACAAGCGAGAATAATCTACGATATCAGTGAAGATCGAACTTATATTTTACACTGCTTCACCAGTCATAAGGAGTATGAGCACTGGTACAGTTCCTACAAGTGATATCCTGTCGCTTCCTAAAATGAGTTGGTATTCCTTGTAGTGCAATAATACGGATAAAGATTATTAAAAAATCACCAGATAAAGCAAAATCCGGTAACAATGTTAGTTCAGGATACTATTCTGGATCACCGTATCGAACGTCCTGATGCGTATCACGAAATTTAAATAGTATACTTATAAGTATAATACTTATGAGTATCTTCATTGACCGACAGGAGGAACTCGCCGTGCTCAATGAGCGATATGCGGGGAAAGGAGCGGAGTTCATCATCCTGTACGGAAGGAGACGAATCGGGAAGAGCGAGTTGATTGAACATTTTTTAAAAACCACACGGGGAATCCGTTTTCTCGCCCGGGAGGAATCAAAGCACCTGCAACTAAAAAAAATTTCCCGTGACTGCGCAGAATTTTTTCATGATGACTTTCTACAACGAAGCCCGTTTGGCGACTGGGACAGTTTCTTTGCCTACCTTGCCGGCAAAACAAAGGAGCGCCTGGTAATCGCGATCGATGAATTCCCGTACCTGGTTAAAGAAGATCCCTCCCTCCCGTCAATCATCCAGGAATACTGGGATACCCGCCTTAAGGACTCAGGCATCGTTCTCATACTGTCGGGATCCAGCATTTCGATGATGGAAGAGTATACCATGCAGCATTCAAGCCCGTTATACGGAAGGCGCACAGGGCAGATCCTGCTGCACGGTTTCCGGTTTGTGGATGTGCTGGATTATATCGGGGACTTCACACAGGCGGTAGAATATTATTCGGTATTTGGCGGGACGCCGGCCTATATCATGGCGATCGATAAAGAAAAGGGCGTCTTTGAAAATATTACAAAAAAAATCCTCTCCGCTGATGCCAGCCTCTTTAAGGATGTGGAATTTGTCCTCCGTATGGAACTCAATGAGCCGAGGTACTATTTCTCCATCCTCCTCTCCATTGCAAAGGGAAATAACCGTATCGGCCTCATTATGAACGATACCGGGTTAGACAAGGGACTCATCACAAAATATCTTTCCATCCTCATAGATCTTCAACTGGTCGAACGGAAAATTCCTGTCACCGAGAATCGTAAGAGCCGGAAAGGTTTGTACCAGTTATCGGATAACCTGTTTACCTTCTGGTTCCGCTTTGTTCATCCAAACGTTGAACGCATCGAACGGGGAGAGGGAGATCTGGTTCTCCAGACTGACATCCAGCCGCAGTTTGCCCAGTACATCGGAAAACCGTTTGAATCCATGGCAGAGGATCTATTCCTTGAGTTCAACAGGGAAGGATTTCTCCCCTTCCGCTTTGACACGATTGGTAGCTGGTGGGACAAGGGTGAGGAGATTGATCTCGTCGCCTTGCAAAAAGAAGGTTCATCCATCCTGTTTTGCGAGTGTAAATGGCAGGATCAGGTGAATGCGGAAAAACTCCTTGTGCAGCTCAAAGAGAAAGCGGCAGCTGTACCATGGATGGACAAAACCAGGAAAGAATATTATTGCATCATCGCACGATCGTTTTCACCTCACTCCAGAAAGCAGGAAAACGACGAAAATACCCTTTATCTCGATGCCGGAGATCTCGCTTTGTGGCACGAGCGGTGTCATAAAACATAAAAAGGGTAGCTTACAACACCCTCAATAAATGATGTCAGACAGCTCCGTTAATAATGTTCGGGGATGCTGTATCCTTGTATGACTATGTCAGGAATGCTGCAATTGCCGGTATGTTAAACCATCCGGAAAAATATCCGGCCATTGACCGCCCTGCGAATAAAAAACCATAGATCTGGATAGCCATCACTATTGGAAATGCTCTATTGTATATCTATGCTCTGCCCGGGAGTGAGATCATATGCAAGGCAGACAAAATAACTCCAGATTGGCCTTCTTCTCCCTTCGGAAGA
>PLLR01000074.1 GCA_003141335.1 Methanoregula sp.
GAACCAAGTGCGTAAGTCCTATTTAAGAAGATTTCAGAGTATCGGACAAGCCATTGTTTCTTCATGAATTTTTTTCACCAGATTGATTATTTTTTCTTTCTCGCCATCTTACGTACCCGTTCTACCTCATCGGTATCTTCAATCCGGAGCAGGTAGGTTCCATGACAGGGTTTTGTATACGGAAAGATGATCTTTTTGCCATCCTCAATACCGAGAGCAATCGGCGGAAGACCGATGATGTACTCGTCAAAGAGCTTGTAACCGGGATCAACATACCAGATCTCTTTGAAATTCTTTTCTGCATATTCCCGGCACTCCTTGAACGAAGCACCGAGCGGGAGGATCATCTCGTATTTCAGGTTCTCGATACAGCCCATCCGAACACCTCGTTTATCTTTGCTTTCAGCTGCATCGGGTTATGTACCGCTTTGTCGACAATTTTCTCGCAGGGGAAATTTATCTCGTCGGCAAGCGGCCCGGGATCTTTTCCAAAGACAATAACAACCAGCCTTCGTTCCGGCAGCAGGTGGCGCATCGTCGCCGCGTAGGCAATTGCCGCATCGTTGTGCGCAAAGACCACGCAGAGATCGCAGTCCCTTTTCTTCTCAACTATTTCGGCGATGCACTTTTCAAGTACCATCGTATCTTCGATGTAGTGCCTTTCGGGGTCCGAAACTTTCAGGAGATTGAGAACAGAGGGGTTGCCCGCGATAAGAACATCGGTACCTCTTTTTTTCAGGTTGTGTGCTACATGAAACGCGAGCGCTTGTTGTGCAGGTGCCTCCGGGCACCCGAGTACGATGAGCGCTTTTTTTGGTATTACTGGTATGTCGGTCATCTTTTCTCTCCGATTATTGCCTGTTTGCCGGAGCAGGTTCCTGTGCATTCAGCGGACTGCTGGCAGACATGCTCCGCATCCGCTTCCTTGAACGGGTGATGGCAGTACGGGCACGTGAAATCACATTCGGTCCCTTCGTACGGGCAGATGGTCATGGAGAGATCGGCGAGCGGGTGCCCCTTGCCCCGGATTTCGAACTCCTTGTACCAGCCGAACGGTGCCCGTTTCACTTCAATCGGTTCTCTGTTAAGTGCGTCTTCGAGTCCTTTGAGAATGGAGAACGCAACCTGAGGCGACCCGAGCGTGCTCGTCAGGTGGGCATAGGGGTAAATCAGCACTTTTCTGACTTTGAGTTTTTCCAGTCGCTGCAGTATATTCTGGTGTGCACTTGCGATTACCTTGTCAGGATTTTTCTCATCGATTTTCTCGACACAACAGAAGAGGACAACGCATTCCTCCATCCGGTCCTCGCGCACAGTAAGAGGTTCTGCCAGCTTTGTCTTCTGGGTTGCATTGTACCACATAGAGGATGCATGAATGGAGAGGATCCTCATGAGTTACCCCTCCCAATAAGCATACTGATTGCATCGCTCGTGATGAGACCAATGAGATGCTGATCTGCATCAACGACCGGCAGGGCCGAGATGGAGTGCTCCTCCATTTTCTTTGCGGCAGATTCGATCGGTTCATCCGGGGCTGTTGTGATGACATTTTTTGACATGATCTCATCAAGCCAGAGGAAATTTCTGGCAACTGCTTTTGCGATATCCCACGAGGTGACGATGCCGACGAGATGCCCGCTCATCGACAATACCGGCAGGTGGTTGACCTCCAGGTTGATCAATCGCCGTGCCGTAACAGCAGTTGTTACCCCTTCCTCAATGGTCGGGACATTCCTGATCATGACATCGCTGACCACGGTCCTTGAGAGGAACTGGGTAATCAGGTAATTGATCTGGCCGGATTCCAGTAAGAACGCATCATGGCCGTAGTTGGAACGGATCTCGCTGTACCGGACCTCGCATTCATTTGCCGTCAGCGCTGATATGATCTCCTGCGACTGGTAGGGTGGGTAGAGCCAGTCAGAGGAGACCGAAATGACGAGGAATCCTGCGTGTACTCCTGCAAGCCCTTTAGCGAGCGAACCGTCTTTTATCAGGTCGAAGTAATCGATCGCCTTTGTTATGTACAGGTACGAGTTGGCATCGAACCGCTGGGTGAACGTGTCACCCTGGTGGTGGAGATAACTCTCCACGGCAAAATCTGTCGAGAGGTCAAACCCGATCCGGTCCTTTGCCTGGAGCGAGCGGCCGAACTTCGCATGCATCGACTCGTCGGAGAGATACGTGATATGTCCGACCATGCGGGCGAGTGCGAGTCCCTTGACCGGGCCGGCCGAATCATACGATTTCCGGTCATAGTAGTTGCCGCAGTTCCACTCGGGATCCGAGATGATCGCCTTCCGACCGACTTCGTTGAACGCGATCTGCTGGGGCGTGGAGTAGCCCGTAGTTGCTATTACGATCGCCTTTTTCACCATATCCGGGTAGCTGACCGTCCACTGGAGCACCTGCATGCCCCCCATCGATCCGCCGGCCACCGCATAGAGCTGCGGGATGCCGAGATGGTCGATGAGCAGTTTCTGGGCGTTCACCATATCCCTGATAGTAATTACCGGGAACGCAGCACCATAGGGTTTGCCAGTCGCCGGGTTGTCTGATGATGGGCCGGTCGATCCTTTGCAGCCACCGATCACGTTCGAGCAGATCACACAATACCGGTCCGTATCAAAGGCTTTGCCCGGGCCAACTACCGCATCCCACCAGCCCGGTTTATCCTCACCCTCATGAAATCCCGCAACATGGGCATCGCCCGAGAGTGCATGGCAGATTAAAATGGCATTGTTCCGTTCCCGGTTCAGCTTACCGTATGTCTCGTAGGCAATAGTTAGGGAAGGAAGAGTATCCCCGCTTTCAAGTGCGAGCGGGGAGGGATGGTGATAATAGTGTGTTGTTACCGTGCCCACAGACCCTTTGATCATCTACACACACCGTCCCGTATTGCAAAGAGTTCCGCGAGGATGTCATGGATGTTTTCATATGATCTGGTGATCACGGGGTGCATCATACCCCTGCCAGTGCCTGCTCAAGGTCTGCAATGATATCTTCAATGTCCTCGGTTCCCACAGAGAGCCGGATTGCATCGGGGGTAACACCGGTCTTTTTCTGTTCTTCAACGGTTAGCTGCTGGTGGGTTGTGGATGCCGGGTGAATGACAAGACTCTTGGAGTCCCCGATGTTTGCAAGGTTGGAAAAGAGCCTGAGGCCGTCAATGAACTTCAGGCTGGCCTTCTCTCCACCCCTGACACCGAACCCGACAATGGGGCCAAAGCCGCCAATAAGATATTTTTGTGCCAGCGTGTGGCTAGGGTGTTCGGGAAGTCCCGTGTAGTTCACCCACGCCACCTTCGGGTGTTTCTTTAAAAATTCCGCAACTGCCTGTGCATTCTGTGAATGCCGGGGCACCCGGAGGTGGAGCGTCTCAAGACCGAGCAGGAAGAGCCAGGCATTGAACGGGCTGAGAGCGGCACCGGTATCCCGGAGGAGCGAGAGCCGGATCTTGAAGATATAGGCAATGTTGCCGGCGCCGGGGAAGTTGCTGAATGCATTCCAGTACTTGAGGCCGTGATAGCTTGGATCGGGTTCAGTGAATTCGGGGAATTTTCCGTTGTTCCAGGCAAACTTTCCTGAATCGACGATGACGCCACCAATCGAGTTCCCGTGCCCGCCGATATACTTGGTCGCAGAGTGCACGACAATATCCGCACCGTGCTGGATCGGGCGGACGAGTCCGACACCCGTTGTATTATCCACGACCAGCGGTATCCCGGCCTCGTGTGCAATCTTTGCGATTATCTCAAAGTCCGGGATGTCCAGTTTCGGGTTCCCAATGGTTTCTGCGTACATCGCCCGGGTCTTTGGTGTTATCGCCTTCCTGAACGCCTCCGGTTTCGTGGAGTCGACAAAGATAACCTTCCTGCCAAATTTCGGGAAGGTATAGTTGAAGAGCTCGTACGTGCCGCCGTAGAGATTGTCTGCAGCTACGATCTCGTCACCGGGACGGGTGATGTTTAAGAGCGAGTAGGTGATCGCTGCCTGTCCGGATGCAACAGCGAGTGCTCCGGTGCCTCCCTCGATTGCGGTCATCCGCTTCTCAAACACATCCGTGGTCGGGTTCATGAGCCGGGTGTAAATGTTCCCGAGCTCACGGAGGCCGAACAGGTTTGCTGCGTGCTCTGCGCTCTTGAACACGTACGAGGATGTCTGGTAAATGGGGACAGCCCGCGATCCGGTAGTCGGATCCGGTTCCTGTCCCGCATGCAAAGCCGTAGTTCCCAAATGAAATTTCTTTTCGGTCATGTCTGGTTCCTCATGGTGTAACGGGTATTTCGTATTTTTCCGCGATTTCGCAAAACACATCGGCAAGGTAGCGGATCTGCTTTTCGTTGAGGCCGTAGGTGTTGAGTTTCCAGGTCCGTGTTGCACCGGCAAACTCCCCGACAATTCCGCGAGACGACAACTCATCGCTGAAGTAGAATCCTTTGCGCTTGTGCATCTTTGCTACAGTGTAGAAGCTTCCGGTGGTATCGATTTTGGTGAGGGTGTGTTTACGCGGGTACTCCGAGAGCACCCTGCTGCCGGAGATCTTCAGGAGGCGGTCGATGAAGTAGTTGGACCTCTTCACCTGTTCATCCCAATGAAGCACCCGTTCTTTTACCGTCGGAAACGATGCCATCATGGAGAGCAGGGTCCCCCCCATCAGCGTGCATCCCAGCATCTCCACTTCCTTGATACCGAACTTTCGTTTGGTCAGGTCACCGACCATCGCGGTTGTCCGCAGCGCTTTTGGTGCCCATTCATCGGTCATCGCAAGTACCCCGGACGGCGCGACCGATGCCATACTCTTATGTCCGGAGCCGACGACAAAGTCTGCCCCGATCTTCTTTCCGTCAACCGGCAGGACACCAACCGTGTATGCCCCGTTGTAGAGGAAGGGGATATCATACTGGTGGACTACTTTTTCGATTCCAGCGATCTCGTGCTCGTTGGCGAACTGGTAATCAAAGTGGTCAATCATGACGAGCACCGGGAGTTTTCCGGACTCTGCTTTGACCTCTTCGATCTTCTGGGCCGTTGCTTCTGCAGTTACGATATTTTTCGCATCAAGCGGCACTTCCCTGACGACCCCGCCGGCATTTTCCACGGCAAGGAACTCGGTATAGTGGGCGAGTGCCGAGACAATCACGCTGTCACCTTTCCCGACCAGTGTGCCTGCAACTGCCTGGAAACCCCTCCGTGCACCCGGCACGACCCGGGCAATATCCATGTTCACGAACTTTGCGAGATCCTCATGGAATTCCGCGATTCCCGGTTTTGAGATCTTGTCGAGCCGGAACGGTTTTCGGCAGGAGTCACACGTTGAGTACCCATCACCATAGGATATGATGGCTTTTCGTGCCTCTGTCGTCAGCCTGCCGGCTGCCTGAATGGGATGGATGTTGATATACTGTTCCTCCCGTGACCTGATGTCGAGGGTCCCGGCTATCTTAGTCACTTTTGGTGTGCCGGTTCCCGCTTCAAGATCAGCAATAATTGCCTTGAGATCGGCAATCCGCTGGTTGAACGCGGCTTCCTCTTCAGCATCAAATCCGGTCGGGAGAGACTCGCGGAAGAGTCCCCTGACCTCTTCGAGTGCGAAAAGCGCTTCGAATGTTTTCTGGATTCTGATACTCATGATACCTCCAAGCCAGAGCCCGGAATCGAACCGGGTTGTAGTTGATCTGCAGTCAACCGCGTAGCCACTCCGCCACTCTGGCACAGTGTCTGAATTCACAATTGTGAATCTGACCATAATAAATAACAATTGTGAATATTTATAGGTTTTGTGATTGACAGATGCCTTACGGGCGGTGCGCCCTACAGCAGCGATACGAGAAAAGAGTGGCCTGATTTCATCGGGGCCACCGATGACCTGATAGCCCGCGGTTGACAGGAAAAAAGGAAATTATTTTTCCAGTTTTTTCATCAGCCACGCCATATTGGTACCCAGCGTCTTCATCGTTGCGAGGCCCTCTTTATCCTTTTTCACATCACCGGGTGCAAGCCCCATACCGATGTTCCAGTAGGATGAGCCGGGGACAATCATCTGGCTGATCAAGAAGAAATGGTTAAGCGTATCGAACATATGGATTGCACCGGCCCGACGGGCTGCAACCACAGCAGCGCCAACCTTGCGCTGGAACATGTGATCGTTTGCCCGTGCTACATATCCCGTACGGTCGATGAGCGCTTTCATCTCCGTTGAAACATCCGTGAAGTAGGTGGGCGATGCCAGGATGATCCCGTCAGCTTCAACCATCTTTACGATGCACTCGTTAACGACATCGTTGTTGATCACACACCGCTGGTCACGGTTCTCATAACATTTTCCGCAGGCAAGGCACCCCCGATTTTTTTTGCCCGCGAGCTGTACCATCTCGATCTCGATCCCTGCTTTTTTGGGTTCCCTGAACACCGTGTTCACCAGAATGGCTGTATTACCGTCTTTTCTGGCACTGCCGTTAAATGCTACGACTTTCATTTTCTACCTCTTTTCATTAGTGTTGTCCTGAATACTATAGAATCCCCGTTTGCTGCCACAACCGCATGAACCGAGCTGGCCATCCATAACCTTCTTTAGAGTCCGTGCCGAAAATGGATCACAGGCTGCATCATCATGGCGGAAGAAGAGTTCCCATTCATTCCTGTCGATCAGCTGATGGAAACACTGCACACATCACTGCAGGGTCTCTCTTCTGAAGAGGTTGAATCCCGAAAGGCATCCTATGGCCCCAATGCGGTGGTACGGCAGAAAAAGCTGGCAGCCTTTCGCCAGTTTGCCGGCCAGTTCAAAAACCCGCTGATTATTATACTCCTCCTCGCAGCGGTCCTCTCCGTTTTTCTTGCGGAATTTGTCGATGCAATGATCATCATCGTGATTGTGTTCCTGAGCGTGTTCATTGACTTTTTCCAGGAGTACCGGGCAGAACGGGCAGTCGAGCTCTTAAAGGAAAAAATCTCTACTCTGGCCACGGTTATCAGGGCTGGAATCCGGCAGGATGTGCCATTGTCGGAGCTGGTCCCGGGGGACATCATTACCCTGTCCGCCGGTGATATTGTGCCTGCAGATGCCCGTGTCATCCTTGCCCGGGATTTCTTTGTGGACCAGTCGGCACTCACAGGAGAATCGTTCCCGGTGGAAAAAACAGCACAGATTCGGGCGGGCGAGAAACAGGATCCGCATCTATGGGAACAATACTTGTTCATGAGCTCACCGGTAGTTTCCGGTAGTGCAACGGCAGTAGTGGTAAAAACCGGGATGTCGACCGAATACGGGAAGATTGCAGAACGGCTGACCGCCCGGCCACCGGAGACGGAATTTGAACGCGGGCTGAAGCAGTTTTCGTACCTTGTCACCCGGATCATCTTCCTCCTTGTTATATTCGTTTTTTTCACCAATGCCCTGTTTAAACATGGTGTCCTCGAATCGCTCCTGTTTGCGGTTGCACTTGCAGTTGGCCTGACGCCCGAGCTGCTCCCCATGATCCTGACGCTCAATCTCTCGAAGGGGGCGCTCGCGATGTCAGAGAAAGGAGTGATCGTCAAGCACCTGGCCTCGATCCAGAACTTCGGGAGCATGGACATGCTCTGCACCGACAAGACCGGGACACTGACCGAGAACCGGATCACACTGGTGTACCATGTGGATGCAGAAAGGAACACCAGTGAACAGGTACTGTTGTATTCGTACCTGAACAGTTATCACCAGACAGGACTGAAAAGTCCGCTTGACGATGCAATTCTCAGAACGAGCGGCGTGGAGATCGGGCAGTTCCAGAAAATTGACGAAATCCCGTTTGATTTCATTCGGAAACGGGTCTCGGTCGTAGTTGCAAAAAACCAGGATCGTATTCTGATCACCAAGGGGGCGCCCGAGGAGGTCCTGAAATTATGTACCCGTGTTTCCCGAATGAGCGTGTCAGAACCTTTTTTTGGGGATTGGCATACGCGGGCTGTGGGTTTATACGAAACGCTCAGCAGTGAAGGGTTCAGGGTCCTTGCTGTCGCTTCAAAAGAGATCACGGAAGAAAAATCCACTTATACCTTTGATGATGAAACCGACCTTACCCTGCATGGCTTTGTTGCATTCATCGATCCCCCCAAGGAGACCGTACGTGAATCACTGCGCATGCTCCATGACGCGGGAGTTGAAGTGAAGATCATCACCGGCGATAACGAACTCGTCACCCGTCATGTATGTGCCGCACTCGAGTTCCCGATCACCCGGATGATTAAGGGGAGCGAGATCGCCCGGATGGACAGCGACACCCTCGCCAGCGCAGTCGAGCAGGCGAACATATTCACCCGGGTTTCCCCGCCACAGAAAGAACGGATCATCAGGGCGCTGATGAAGAATAATCACGTGGTTGGCTATCTCGGGGACGGGATCAACGATGCCCCCTCGATCCGGGCCGCAGATATCGGGATCACGGTGGACAACGCAGTCGATATCGCAAAGGAATCTGCCGACATCGTCCTGCTGAAAAAAGATCTCCGCGTACTCCGGGACGGCATCCTTGAAGGACGGAAGACGTTTGGAAACACGATGAAGTACATCATGATGGGGACAAGCTCGAATTTTGGTAACATGGTCAGTGTCGCGGCCGCGTCACTCTTTCTGCCCTTCCTTCCCCTTCTTCCTGTCCAGATACTCCTTAATAACCTCCTCTACGACGTGTCCCAGTCAACAATTCCAACGGATGCGGTTGATGAGGAATATGTACTGGCACCAAAACGGTGGGATATCGGATTCATCAAAAAATTTCTGCTCGTATTCGGACCGGTCAGTTCCCTGTTTGATATCCTCACCTTTATCAGTCTCCTGGTGGTATTTCACGCACCCATGGAGATATTCCGGACGGTATGGTTTCTCGAATCGCTCTGCACCCAGACATTCATCATTTTTGCCATCAGGACCCCCAAGGTACCGTTCTATAAAAGTCATCCCAGCAGGCTCCTTATCATCAGCAGCATATTCGTTGTCCTGGCCGGGATCGCAATCACCCTCACACCCGCAGGTGGTCTCTTTGGTTTTGTCCCCATCACGTTCCCGTATTTCCTGCTTATAGGGGCACTTGTGGCCGGGTATATCGTCGTTGTTGAGATCGTCAAAAAAAGGTTTTACCGTAATACCATCAACCGGAATGGCACTCATTGAATATCCTGAACAGGTAGTTTACAGCAGGTTAAAATCAGGATGATAGGGATCGTTCAATAACGATTCAGTATTTTTCCTGCAGTCGTTACGCTCAGCAGGGCTCTGCCCTTTACCCCATGTTGCTGCCAGGACCAGGGACCATGAAGACAGAGTTAAGTGTGAAGATGGCCGGGTGTGAAACTATCGATGGTAAAGGAAATGAAAAAAATGATTCATGTGATTTATAGGAAGAACTCATCGATGAATTTATCCCGATTGAGCGTTTGAGCAGAAAGGATATTACTGAACAGATCATGCAAGCTAGTATCCAATTAACAGGTGCGAACAATGCTCCAGAAAATTGCCATCTGCATACTGGTCCTCTGTGTTTTTCTGTGCGGGTGTACCACACCACTACCGGACAAAACAGGGTCAGTCACGATCACCTCGTCGCCATCCGGTGCGGAGGTCTACCTCGATAATGAATATCACGGCACTACGCCAAACACCATCAATGTGGTACCAGCCGGTAACCACACGGTGGAGATTCGTGAACGCGGGTATAAAAACTGGTCCCAGAACATAACAGTTACTTCAGGACATACTGCATCTGTCACACCATCACTGGTGCCGGATGCGGCCACAGTTCCGACAACAGTCCCGGTCACCTTTGCCACCATGACAAAAAAAGACGTCCCGCAGATCCATATCGATGGCTATTGGACCTGGCCGGCAATAAGGAGTAATACTAATCCGGAACCACTCCTTGTGCATGTTGAGGGTGCCAATGTCGGGTATGCTGATGCACGGGAGGTAACGACATCTGCGAATATGTACTTAGACGGACGACAAATCTGCTGGACCAAGGTTTACCTGGGAACGATAAAAGCCGGTGGACATGTCACAAAAGACACCATGATGTCCTGCTCGCTCCCGCCCGATGTAAACAGCCAGAATTTAAAAATCGAGTTTGAGAATGTGGTAATTAGTCCATAACACAATTTCCCCGTTCCCTGAATGCAGTCAGAGAAAACGGGCTCCTGCAAGACGGAAGAGTTTTCCCGGTTAACGATACGCGTCCATCATCGGTTTTTTTTTAGAGATTATGTACTTCTGTTTGTTTGCCGGAGCATGCGGAGCACTGCTTCCCCGAACTCCCGGGTCCCCGCTGAACCACCAAGATCCCGGGTTTTAATCCCGACTGCGAGCACCTCCTGTACCGCCGCCTCAATACGTTCCGATCCCCGGGCATCGCCACAATAGGCAAGGAGCAGCCCCGCACTCCGCAGGGCAGCGATCGGGTTTGCAATGTTCCGCCCGGCAATATCCGGGGCACTCCCGTGCACCGGCTCAAAAAGGGCATA
Source organism: Methanoregula sp. (assembly GCA_003141335.1). Lineage (GTDB taxonomy): Archaea > Halobacteriota > Methanomicrobia > Methanomicrobiales > Methanospirillaceae > Methanoregula. The sequence continues at coordinate 10,498 of PLLR01000074.1, forward strand.
GCGGTCACCGATGTTGGCACTCGGCACCAGTCCCAGTCCTCCGACAAGATACGAAGCCACGTCCGAAAGGATATCCCCGAAGATGTTGGTCGTGACAACAACATCATACGAGGCGGGATGCTGGAGGATATCCAGCGCAAGAGCGTCGATGAACTTGTCATTACAGGAGATCCCCACAGCTTTCGCTTCGGCAAGGCAGATGTCACGGAACAATACATCGGACTTGAGCACGTTTGCCTTATGCCCGATGGTCAGCCTGCCGTTCCGCTGGTGTGCAAGCCGGATTGCAGAACGGACGATCCGTTCGGTACCCATCCGGGTCACCACCCGGAGTGTGGTTGCCCGGTCAGCGCCAATCTCCTCAATTCCGGAATAGAGCCCCTCGGTATTTTCCCGCACGATCATAATGTCGAACCCGTCACCTTTGACCGGCCGCAGGTTCGCGTAGAGATCGAGCGCTTTTCTCAGCCGCAGCACCACGCTCTGGTAATCCTTCATGGGGGGAGTCGTAATTGCTCCGAACAGGATCGCATCTGCGGTCTTCAGTTCGGCAATATCGCGATCTGCACACGGGCATCCGGTCTGTTCCCAGCGGTGGTATCCGACATCAACCGGGAAGTATTCGTACTCGGGATGGAGCAGTTCGAGAACGTTTTGTGCAACCGGGATCACCTCATGACCGATCCCGTCCCCTTCAACAATTGCAATCCGGGTCATTTCGCCCTCCACTGCACCACCAGTTCATTCACCACACGGGCGATCTGCACCGGGCTTGCACCCCAGTGAACCACGGCACCGCACTTCCCCTTGTATATGCCGATGCCTTCACGTTCGGAGCGGCAGCAGCGGGCAATGAACGGCTCTTCCCGCACGGATTCCAGCGGGCAGATATTCTCCAGCACAAAGTCCTTCCCGTAGCACTCGGTGTAGAACTGTGAGCCCGTCAGGCAGCCGGCCACCCGTTCACCTCCCTGCATGGGGTCGGCATCAAGCGTGCGGGTATACCCTGCAGCACGGCAGGGGTAGACATCGGCCTGCACCTGCGTGATGTCACGGGTGTGGTGGCAGAACGTGACCGAAAGATCGCCAAAGAGCCCGGCGGACTCCAGCTCCCGGATACATGCCGAGAGACTCGGGCGGGGAGGAGTTACATCATAGACATGGATCTTGAGCAGCCCGGACATATCGGGATCGAGCACGAACGTCATATGTTCGTCCAGCCCGGTAAAGATCGTGCAGTGGTATCCCGTATCGAGTGCAAGCCCGATAAGTCGCGTGCGGTCATGGATCTGCACCTTCTCTGGGTAGCGGTAGGTTTCCCCGCTCGTTGCGATCACCTTTGATGCTATGATGGTGCGCATCATGCCGCTCCCTGCCGGGTCCGGAGTAACCTCAAGAAGTTCGTAACCTTCGCCCGTGTCCCGCACAAGAAAACGGCTCAGGAAATATACCTTATCACCGCAGGGCTTTGTTGAAGCATACCCGACAAGCTTGCACTGTTCAGGAAAGATCATCCGTGGGTCCTCCAGTAGTTGACAAGACCGCCAGCTGCAAGGATCTCCTGCATCTTAGGCGAGAGCGGGCGGGTAACAGACTTCTTACCCCCTGCCTCAACCCATCCTTCTGCAAGATCAAATGAGACCCCCGTTCCTTCCCTGCAGGTAAGGTCGCATTCGATGAGCGGGAGCCCGACATTGATCGCATTCCGGAAAAATATCCGTGCAAAGGATGGCGCCACCACCGCAACCACCCCGGCCTCCCGTATGGCGATCGCTGCCTGTTCCCGGGATGACCCGCAGCCGAAATTTTTTCCTGCCACGATCACGGCACCGTTCATCCGGCTGGCAAGTGACGGATCGAGATCTTCGAACACGTGCGCAACCCAGATACTGTGGTCCTTTGTCCGCAGGTAGCGCCCGGCAATCACAAGATCCGTGTCAATATCCGCACCAACGCAGACTGCACGCCCTTTACCCTGCATCAGGACACCCCGGGCACGGATATTTCCCCTTCAAGTGCACTGGCTGCCGCAGTTGCAACTGAGGACAGGTAAATCTCCCCGCCTACACCCATCCGGTTTTTAAAGTTCCGGTTTGCTGTTGACAGGCAGACCTCCCCTTCCCCCAGTACTCCCATATGAGCTCCAAGGCAGGGACCACAGCCGGGGGTCCCAAGGGTACATCCAGCCTCCACAATGTCAGTAAGCACCCCGGTCCGGATCGCTTCCTGCAGCACGGCGAGGGAGGCAGGAACAACGATGGTACGGATTGCAACTTTTTTGCCTTTCACGATCCGTGCAAACCGTGCGAGATCGGCATAGCGCCCGTTCGTGCAGGTGCCCACGAATACCTGGTCAAGAGGCAGCCCGGCGAGGTCATGCACGGGTTTTATCGTGTCCACCCGGGGAGGCACGGCAATGACCGGAACAATATCCGGAAGATCGAAATCGAGCTCCTGAATATACCGGCACGGTTCCGGTTCCTGCGGTTTCACCGCGTGCCCTGCCGTTTTAAGATACTGCACGGTTACGTCATCTGCATAGAACATCCCCGCCTTTGCCCCGGTCTCCACGGCAAGGTTGCAGAGCGTGAGCCGGTCGTCCATAGGAAGTGCAGCAGTGCCTTCACCAATAAATTCCAGCGCCCGGTAGGTAGCACCGTCCATACCGAGCCTGCTGACGTACGTGAGTGCGAGGTCCTTTGCCTCCGCTGCACCCGTGAGGGCGCCTGACAGGTGAATGCCGATCGATTCCGGGACCCGGAACCAGGTCTCCCCGGTCATCCAGATCGCCGCCATATCGGTCGCTCCGACACCCGTGGCAAACGCACCGAATGCCCCGGGCGTGCAGCTGTGGGAATCAGCGCCAACCACAACCTCACCGGGAAGCACCACCCCCTCGCTCATGATCTGGTGACAGATACCGCCACCGATATCGGAGAAGTGCAGGAATGAACTGCGGGCGAACTCCCGCAGCTCATGCTGGAGCGTCGCAGTCGTGCTGTTGTTGGCCGGGACGATGTGATCGAAGAGAACATGGAGATGTGCCGCATCCTGTATCCTCTTTGCACCCATGCTCTTCCAGGCTTCGAGCGTAAGCACCCCGGTCCCGTCATGGACATAGGCATGGTCGACAGCCCGGTCAACATACTCACCTGCTGACGCCCCGAGAATTCGTTCGGAGAGGGTTTCCATCAGGCTTTCTCCTCTTGTGCTTTCCGGATCAGTTTTTTCAAGACATCTGGGGTGATGTTGCATTTATGCTCTGAGTGATCCTTGACGAGGTCAAGGACCCGGCAGACCTGCTTGTCGGTAAGTTCGCAGCCGAGCGATGCCATGACATGTTCGAGTGCTTTCTTGCCCGTATGTTTCCCGAGGATGAATTTGCGTTCGCTCCCTACCATATCGGGCGGGAAATATTCGTACGTGGCCGGGTCTTCCAGTATTGCCGCGATGTGGATACCACTCTCGTGCGAGAAGGCCAGTTCCCCGGTCACGGGTTTGTTCCGGGGGAGTGTGATCCCGGAATATTTCTCGACCATGTGCGAGAGCTCGGTCAGATGGGAAAGATTGTACCGGTCAATGCCCCCTTTCATCCGCAGGGCAACAAGCACTTCTTCTAACGATGCATTGCCTGCCCGCTCCCCGATCCCGTTCACTGTCGTATGCAGCTGGAACGCCCCGGCCTCTGCGGCAGTGATTGTATTTGCGACAGCACAACCCATATCGTTATGACAGTGAGCACAGAGCGGCTTGTCCACCGATGCGACCAGTTCGGTCATGATCCGCTGCATCTCGGTCGGGATCAGGCAGCCAACGGTATCGGCAAAGCTCAGGAGCACTGCACCGTGCTCTGACGCACGACGGTACACCTCTTTTAAGAAGGGGAGATCAGTCCGGGACGCATCCTCGGCTGCAAACCGCACCTGAACACCGTGATCCGTGGCAAAATCGATGATCCCAAGCGCATCCTCAAGCACCAGCTCCCTTGGTTTTTTGAATTTGATCCGGACATGCAGCTCGGATGTCGGGATAAAAATGCTTACCATGTCCACACCGCAATCGATCGCCGTTGCAACATCCTGTTCCCGGGCCCGTGCAAACCCGCAGACACGGGCATCGAGCCCGAGGTTCGCAATGGTCTTTACGCACTGCTTCTCATTTTTGGATACTGCAGGAAACCCGGCCTCTATCACCTCAATGCCGATGGTATCCAGCATCCTGGCAATCCCTACCTTTTCCTCACAGGAGAACGAGACACCCGGTGTCTGCTCCCCGTCTCTCAGCGTTACATCGCAGATCTCAATATTCCACGGTTTCATGGCTGCTTCCTTCCGGACAGGTCCCTTCAATCACCAGCGTCCGTGGCCTGTCCGTGACCACGAGCTCTTTTTTCAGCGTCAGTTCATCATCGGCACGGCAGATAACCGGGTCCGCCCAGCGGATATAGGGAACAGGATCATAGGCCGGCTGTTTGCCGGTCATCGCCGTGCATATGTTATTCATTACAATACACAGGAGCGGGAGCCGCTTCTCATAGACGTCGATGAGCGCGTTCAGACCGGAGTGCAGGAGGGCATAGTCACCAATGAGAGCGACTTTCGTACTCCGTGCGGCAACCGCGATGCTCGCACCCATGCCATAACTTGCGACACCCAGTTCATAGGGCGGGGTCATGCCCAGCACCGAACACCCTGCATCGCAGATCATCGCCATATTCCGTTCCTGCAGGATATTCATCAGGGGTTTGAACGGGCATGCGGTGCAGAATGTGCGGTAATAGCCCCGGTCCTCCATCGCCTGCGGGCGTTCCTGCGGCAGCGGTGGCTGGATACCGCGGTGGTCGCGGACAAAAGTCCTCCCATATTCATGGATCTCGTGTATCCCGGCTGCCTGCTCTGGCAGGGGATGCACGGTCACAATCCGTGAACTCCCCGCTGCCGCACCAACTCCGGCGGGCTCACCCTTCCACTGGTTCAGGGCTGACCGGTCTGACCAGGCAAACATAGTGCGGTACAGTTCCTCTGCTGCAGTGACCCTGCCGTTCATGGTCCATGCCCGGTCGGAGAGCCTCCCTTTCCGGTCATTCCGGGGAACAGGATTACCGGATACCACCCCATCCAGGATCTGCGGTGTCAGACGGAGCATCGCCACACGGGAGAACTCCTCAGACGCTTCAAGCGCCGCCTCCACACCGGCATAACAGGTGGTTTCATCCGGTTCAATTACCGGTAGTTCCGCGAGCTCCCCGTAGTAGCGCGAGTCCTGGGCGGTCTGTGAACCCTTTGCTTCCGGGTCATCCCCGGTGACAAGGATTACCCCCCCGATGAGCCCCTGCGCTGTAGCCTGGAGCAGGGGATCGGCACACGCGTTCACGCCAACATTTTTGATGATCACCGCTGCCCTCCTGCCGGAGAGGGAATCCCCAAGTGCATATTCGAGTGCAGTCTTCTCATTGATCACCATCTCCGCTTTTGTCAGTTTCCCAAGTTCGGTGATCGGGAACCCCGGAACGGTATACAGCCGGTCAGTATACCTGTTAAGGGCATCGGCTATAGCGTCGACCCCCTTCATCCGTCCCTCCCTGGTACAAGATCACAGCCGGTACAGTTTGTGCACATCGTTACTGCCAACCGTGGGTCAAGCCCTGCTGCTGCAAGTGCTCGTTCATGGATCGCAAAGATTTTCTTTAACCGTTCCGCAGATGGGCGGGGTGTTCCTGCAAGATCGGCCACCGGGTTGAGCGGGCGCAGTACGGGAATCACCCCGAGAGAGGTGAGCTTTTTAATGCAGGTTTCCAGCTCCGCATCGGTCTCCCCCAGACCCACGATGACATTGGAAAAGACACGGTTTTTCCCGAACAGCTGCACCGAGCGATCAAGCACCTGCCAGAGCAGTCCGTAATTTAAGCCCGGGCACATCTTGGAAAAGAGTTCCGGGGTCGCCGCTTCGAGATTAAATTTCACCTCAGCAACACCGAGTTCCTTTAAGCGGTCGGGTGTCGTTGTTGTCGGGTAAATGGAGACACCGATGGGCAGGTTAAACGAGGTGAGGTGTTTTACCACCTCAAGCACATAGGACTCCTCTTCTTCAATACCTGAGAGGACGCCGCTTGTTATGGAGATCGCATGGATACGGTGGCGTACCGATTCCACCATCCTTATGATCTCTTCGATGGTCTTGCGTTTTCCCCCGATGCGGGGGACCGAGCAGTACCGGCATGCAAAAATGCAGCTGCCAGTTACCGTGATGTAGGCCTGGTCAGGGCAGTGGAACCCGGGTTCCAGCAGGTGCCCGGCGATAAGCTGGCCTTCAATGTAAAGGTCGGCAGTCCCGTTGCCACGGTGGGCGATCTCGATGCTGCTTACCGGGCTGATCGCAAGCTTGACCCGGTGGCTTCCCATAGCAAAAAAAACTGCACCACTGCCACCGGCACCCGGTCCTGCTGCAGAGCGGGCAATATACTGATCTGCTGGTTCACCGGTCAGTCGTACCGGGTTCGCAGCCAGCAGCCGGGCTTTCAGGTCTTTCCACTGCATAATTCTAACGCCTCCTTATAATTCGTGTAAAAGGGCAGAGCGGCGACAGCACCGACTATCCCCCTCCCTTTCATGATGATCGTAAGGTTTGGATCCTGCAGGGTATCCAGCAGGCCCGGGTCGATCTCACCCCGCTTCACCTTCCATCCGAATGCAAGCAACTCCCGGGATGGCGTAAAACCGGTATAGACCGCCATCCCGGTTTTCCGGGAGAGGGTATACTGTTCGAGAAGCTGCCGGAACCGGTCCGTGAGTCCCCGGGCATCCGTAGTTGCAAACTCCGCGACCAGGCTCACGCAGTTCTTTGTGCGGTACGGCACCGGGAAGAGCTGTACGATCGTGTGCGAAAGGTATACCGAATGTTCATCCTCAACTGCCTTTGCAATATTATGGACAAGCGTCCAGGTTGCTCCCTCTTCGGGAGTATCTGTATCATCAACCCCGATAAGCACCCGTTGCCGCCGGGGCAGCCAGATGGTGGCACCGGCAACTTTTCCCCCGCCGGCAGGATCACTCCTGCTTCTCAGGACACCGTGCGCATCTGACCGGCATGCTGCGGCACCTACACCCCCGCCCCCCATACCGATGTAGGTGACTGCAATCTCATATGTATCGACTACGCATGAGGAGATACCGGCTGGAAACCGGGATCCTTCAAGAGCAAGATCCACGGTACCCGGAGTTAACAGGTACCGCATGGTCTGGCCGACACAGCGGACATTTTTTACAAGCGGGCTCTGTGCATAGTGGTGCTTTGACCACATTGCCCCGCCAACGCAGTCAACGAATTCAATGAGCTCCACATGGCTGCCTGTTGCATCAGCTATTGCAACAATCCGCGGGTAGTGGATGACATACGGTTCAGAGAGGTTCGCCATACTGTCCTGCCACCTCCATTCCCTTGTTGCCCCGGAGTACCGCACCCCATGCACACCACCAGTTCATCGAGTCCCCTGCTATGGTGCTTCGGGAAGGGCATCGTCTGATGCTCTCTGCGATGCCAGCACATTCATCCACCATTACGAGAAAGTTCTCTGTAAAAAGCAGTCCGAATGGTAGATGCACGTCGTTGTATGTAGGGGTGATCATGTTATCGCCGAAAATTTCGTTAACAAAAGAATCGGCAATAAAAATATAAATAACGATCGATAAGATTTCGAAAATTTTAAAAAAAATTAGAGAACTTTGTGCAGGTCAATCTTGAAAGGTCCAAGGGTACCGCCAAAGTTACCGGCAGAGATGAACTTCACACCCGGTACCATAACTGCAGCCCTGACACCGGCTGCCATTGCCGCTGCAACGGACTTTTCATCAATCCCGTCAATAACTATCTCATAGACTGCCTTGATCCCCGCCGGGATCTTTGAGTCAGGAACTTTTTCCCGGAGTGTCGGGCAGTACTTCTCGTTGGTCGAAGCGATCATGAACTTGTATTTTAAGCTGCCAACTTTTGAACCGCTCGCCACGATACCGCCAGGGAAACTCGTAATGGTGCCCGGAACCTTGTCAATCGCATCAACTGCAGCCTTTGCACCCATGAGGGCTGCCATCTGGTTCTCGCCCATCACAAAGAAGTTACCGCCGGCAACACCCTTCACGATACCAAACTCCTCTTCGCCAACGTATTCACCTTCCATAATGGGTATAACCCAGCACTTTCTCCCGCCGACTTCCTTTTGGTATTCGTAACCATCGCCAAAGAAGTGAAGCTTGACCGGGATCTTTTCCTCTGCATTGGTGATCCCATTAAAGACTGCTGTCGTAGGTGCGGTGAGAACACATTCTGCAAGGCGTTCGACAACCTGTTCTTTGAGTTTCTTCTTGCTTGCACAGATCAGGATGGCAACACCCGGTCTTCCATCGGGAGTCTCACTTGCCGGGACATACCCTTCAATACCTGCCTCACACGGGCAGCCGATTGATGATGTCGCAAAGCCGGTTGCTTCGGTTGCTGCTTTCTTAGCCCATTCCTTCGTGACCGCAGTGATGATGACACGGCAGACCCAGGTCGGGAATGCCTCTGCGTACGTATTATCAATAGTAACTCCGTTGATTTCCATACGATAACCTCCGGTACTACAAAGGTACCATGATGTTGGTTGAATAAATTTTCTAATTTAATCCGGCTTCATGAAGCGCATAATAAACCACCAATTAAGTAAAAATTTTTTAGTTAACTTGTTTTAATTGTATAGTTACTTAAATTGAAAATCGTCAATAAATTGGCCTTTTTTTGAGGCAGATTTCAGAACATTTATCTATATTCTTCTACCATTTTTTGATAGTCGATTTTTAAAATCGATCATAATCATAGCTGGTGCGTGAAAAAATGGCATTTGCAGTGCACATAAACATGGAAAATTGTACCGGCTGTAACAATTGTGTCGTCGCGTGCCCTGTGGACGCATTGGAGCTTCACACTGTAGATCCTTCCTCAAAGGATAAGATCTACAAAGTCAAGGACGGAAAATCCGTTGTTCTTGACTTTAAGGGTGAACTTTGCGCCGGTTGTGGCGTTTGTGTCCAGGCATGCCCGCATGATGTTATCAAGCTGGCAGGGCCCTGGGAATCCAGAGCACAGGCAAAGGTACAATAAAGGAACAACGTGAGGGTTATTTCATGGCATTGTTTCCAAAGTTTTCAAAAAAGAGGGAGGGTTTAAACGTTGTAATGGAGCAGCGCCTCCTTCAGAGCGTGAACAACCTTATTCTTAATGCAGAGACCTGCACAGGATGTGGTATATGTGTCGAGGCTTGTCCCGAAGAAGCAATCGTTCTCGGGCTCGTCGGTGCATCAAGTCGTGGCGCCATCAATTATGCCGCCCCGGTTGATGTTGACGAGGTCAAGTGCTCGTATTGCGGCGTCTGCGTCGTCATGTGCCCGTTCAATGCATTAACACTGAAGGTTGATGGACAGGAGAAACTTCCGATCCTTGAGAAGGAAGGGTTCCCGCAATATGATAAGAAGGCGGAGATTGATGACGAGAAATGCATCAAGTGCACGATCTGCGAAGAGGTCTGCCCACGGGATGCAATTGACCGGAACGTCCCTGCCTACGAAGGAACCTACAAGGGACCGGTTACCGGAACAAAAGACCGCCAGACTGCGATCAAGACCAAGACGACATTCAAAGTTGATATGGAGAAATGCTCGCTCTGTGGTCTGTGTGGCGCACTCTGTCCGGCACTCGTTGTGAAACACAAGGAGTTCACCGCAGAGACAGGTAAAGTCGAAGGTGAAGTAATCTGGGACGAAACCAAATGTGATGCATGCAAGGTGTGTGTCGAGGCATGTCCGGAAGAGTGCATCACCGTCGAGCGCGAGGTTATCAGCGATAAAATTGAGGGTAAGGTCAGCATTATCCTGGACAATTGCTGCACCTGCCAGTGGTGTTCACGTAATTGCCCGCCCGAGGCAATAACGGTAGAAAAGATTTTTGAAGGAGACATCGAATTCCACGCCGAGAAATGCCCCGGTGGTTGCTCAACGTGTGCAGATATCTGCCCGGCTAATGCGATCTATCTCCCCTCAGCTAAACCTGCAGCCGATATGAAAGGCGAGGTGGAGAAGAACATCGCGGTCAACAAGGATTACTGCATCCTGTGCGGCGCCTGTGTCAATGCATGTCCCGGTGAGGATATCATCGTGATGCAGCGAACCGGGGTCCGCATGAAGGGCACGGAGACAGACCTGTTCAAGAAGATAAAAGAGAAACTCTTCACCCGGAGAACTTCGAAGGTGAAAGAGGACATAACCGGACAGGTTAACCTCAAAGTAATGGAGAAGGCGTGATACTCATGGCACGAACAAAAGGTTATCCGGAAGCACTGGAGAAGAAACTCAACGACCAAAGATACTACAGTGAGGACTCAAACCCGGAATTCACGAAAAACGTGAAAGCAATCTCACGCACGATCGCCCACATGTGCTTCCAGTGCGGTACCTGCACCGGCTCCTGCCCGTCTGCTCCCCGCAGCAGCTACCGTATCAGGCTGTTCATGCGCAGGGCTGTGCTTGGGCTTGAGAACGAAGCATTAACCGACCCGGATCTCTGGCTCTGTACTACGTGTTATAGCTGTACTGACCGATGCCCCCGTGATATCGCACCAACAGATGTCATTATGGCAATGAGGAACCTCGCCTTCAAGAGAGATATTATACCGGTGAACTTCCTCAAGACCGTTCAGGCTATTTATAAGACCGGCCATGGTGTGCCAAACAATGACGTGAACAGGGCAGCCCGTGAACGGCTCGGTCTGACCCGCGACCCACCAACTACTCACATGTATCCGGAATATATTAAGGGTATCCAGACGATCCTGGACCACTACAAACTCAAGGCCAATGCCGACCGGATTGTCAAAGAGAGAGAGGGGTAAGATACCATGTCAGAAGCAAAACACAAGTTCGCTTTCTATCTCGGATGCATTGCCCCGAACCGGTACCCGGGTTGTGAATCTGCATCCATCAAGGCGATGAAGAAACTCGGCATTGAGCTGGTACCCCTCAAGGGTGCAAGCTGCTGCCCTGCCCCTGGTGCATTCGGTTCGATCGATCTCAACGTATTCTATGCAATGGCAGCCCGTAACCTCGTGCTTGCCGAGCAGATGAATATGGACATTGCACTGTTATGCAACGGCTGCTACAAGTCGATCTGGGAAGTCAACCACAAGCTCAAGCACAATAAGGACCTCCGTGACGGGGTCAATGAAGTGCTCAAAGAGATCGGCATGGAGTACAAGGGCACCATCAATGTGTACCACACCGCTGAACTTCTCTACAATGACAAGTTCATCGGTGTCGAAAAAGTTCGCGCCAGCGTGACCAACCCGCTCACGGGTGCACGTATCGCTGTCCACTACGGCTGTCACCTGACCAAACCCCACAAAGACCGGGAGTTTGAAAAAGAGGTCATGCTGAACACCGATCACCCGGTCTGGATGGAAGAACTGGTCGCAGCTCTTGGTGCAACACCGGTCGAATACCGCAACAAGATGCAATGCTGCGGTGCCGGTGGCGGTGTCCGTGGATACGATATTGTCCACTCGCTGGACATCACCAATGAGAAGCTGATCAACCTCAAAGAAGTAGGCGTTGACGCTCTCACGGATATCTGCCCGTTCTGTCAGCTCCAGTTTGACCGCGGCCAGATTGAGATTAAGGAGAAGTTTGGCGTGTCATACGATTTACCCGTACTGCACTATGCCGAACTGCTCGGACTGGCACAGGGAATGAGTCCGCAGGAACTCGGGCTGGATCTGCATGCGATCAGCTGCGAACCGTTCCTGCAGAAGGTGCTGTGAGGTGGGAATAATGGCCGAAAAGAAGAAAACAACTACCAAAAAGACTGAGACCAGGAAACAGGAAGCCCCCGCAAAACAGGATGTCAAAAAGCAGGTACCCGCAGCCAAGGGTGCAGCAGCACCAGTGAAGACAGGCCCCTCTGAGAAACCGCGTATCGGTGTCTTCATCTGTCACTGCGGTACAAACATCGCCGGCTCTATTGATATCAAAGAAGTTGAAGCCTACGCAAAGACTATCCCGAACGTGGCCCATGTGGACAACTACCAGTATATCTGTTCCACACCAGGTCAGAATAAAATCATCACTGCAATCAAGGAACACAAGCTTACCGGAACGGTCGTTGCTGCGTGTTCCCCGCGTCTTCACGAACCGACCTTCAGGAGAGCAACCAAGGTAGGTGGCTTAAACCAGTTCCGGTTCGAGATGGCAAACATCCGCGAACAGAATGCGTGGGTGCATATGCACGACCCCGAGGGGGCAACTTCAAAGGCAAAGGATACCATCAGGATTGCCGTGGCTAAAGCGGCATTATTACAGGATCTCACCCCGAAGACCGTACCCGTCGAGAGAGCCGCGATGGTCGTCGGCGCGGGTATTGCCGGCATGCAGGCAGCCCTTGACCTTGCAAACGCAGGCATCAAGACGTACCTCATCGAATCAATGCCAAGCATCGGCGGCAGGATGTCCCAGCTCGACAAGACATTCCCGACCCTTGACTGCTCGCAGTGTATCTTAACACCAAAGATGGTGGATGTGGGCAGGGCCGAGAATATCGAGCTGATGACCTACTCAGAAGTTGATGCAGTCGAAGGCTACATCGGCAACTTCGATGTGACCATCCGCAAGAAGGCACGCGGTGTCCTCTCCATGGCGGAGGCTGAAGCGAAGGGTATTTCCGGTGGCGGCTGTAACGGCTGCGGTGACTGTGAAGCACCATGCCCGGTTATCAAACCCAACGAGTTCGAAGTGGGCATGAAGCCCAGGAAGGCAATCTACATCAACCACCCGCAGGTTGTCCCGCTTCTCTACACGATCGATTTTGACTCCTGCATAAAATGCGGGCTGTGTGTGACCGCATGCGGTGAAAAGAAAGCAATTGATCTTGAAGCGAAGGACGAGTTTGTCAAGGTCAAAGTCGGAACAGCAATTCTCGCAACGGGATTCGACATGTTCCCCGTGGAGAAGAAAACAGAATGGGGATACAAGAAGTTTGAGAATGTCATCACGAGCCTCGAATTCGAGCGCCTCATCTGTGCGTCGGGTCCGACCGGCGGTTACCCTATCCGCCCGAGCGATGGAGAGAGACCGAAGACGGTCGCGTTCGTGCTCTGTGCCGGCTCCCGGGATAATACCGGCAACGGCAAACCGTACTGTTCACGGTTCTGCTGCATGTATTCCTTGAAACACGCACACCAGATCATCGAAAAGATCCCCGGTTGCACTCCCATCATCTTCTATATGGATATCCGGTCATTCGGTAAGATGTACGAAGAATTCTACTACCGTATCCAGGATGAAGGCGCGAAGTTCATCCGCGGACGTGTGGCAAACATCCTCGAAGACCCGAAGACCAAGAACCTCCATGTCTTTGCCGATGACACGCTGCTTAACCGCCCGGTCGATATGGAAGTCGACCTTGTCGTGCTTGCAGCAGCAGTGCAGCCCATGGAAGACACAGAAAGGACCCGGAAACTATTCGGTGTTTCCTGTACTGGCGACGGCTGGCTCCAGGAAGCCCACCCGAAGCTGAACCCCTGTGGAACGACAACTGCCGGTGTCTTCCTTGCCGGTGTCTGCCAGGGACCAAAAGATATCCCCGACACGGTAGCATCAGCAGAAGGAGCAGCATCGGCAGCCAGTATCCCCATCCACATGGGTGAGGTGGAACTTGAGCCGTACTTTGCCACGTGTATTGAAGAGCGATGTGCAGGCTGCGGCATGTGCGTTAATCTCTGTCCCTTCACTGCCCTTGCACTTGTTGAGAAGGATGGTCGTACGGTCATGGAGGTCACTGAGGCAAAGTGTAAAGGCTGCGGTACCTGCGGTGGTTTCTGCCCCGGTGGAGCAATATGGATGAACCACTTTGCTACCCCGCAGATCGTGGCGCAGATCGATGCATTCCTGCTCGGAGGTGAGCAGTAAATGTCAGCACCACCTGAATTCCCTATACCCAAACGCGAGCCAGGAGTCTGGCAACCCAAAATACTCGGTATTCTCTGTAACTGGTGCTCGTATGCCGGTGCAGACCTTGCCGGTGGTGGCCGTATCCAGTACCCGCCAGATGTCCGGGTTATCCGTGTGATGTGTACCGGACGTATTGACGCATTGTTCGTGCTCAAGGCCTTTGCTGATGGCGCAGATGGTGTGCTGGTCTCCGGTTGCCACTTCGGTGACTGCCACTACCTTGCAGGCAACTTCAAGGGTGCAAAGCGCATGTTCATGGTCAAGCGACTCATGAAGAGTATCGGTCTGGATGACCGCCGCTTCAGGATGACCTTCGTGTCAGCATCCGAGGGTACAAAGTGGGGTGCAGTCATCACCGATGTAGTTAAAACAATCAACGAGCTCGGACCAAGCCCCATCAAGGAGTTCAATAAATAAAGGAGGACCAGAGCGTGGAAATGCTATCCCCCCATCCATTTTTCCTGCAGGTGCACCCGTGCAGCTGTCGCGATAATGGAGTTAATGTAAGCGAGACGGGATACATAGTTTCACGGATTAATTCAATTATTGGAGGAATATGTCGTGGCAACTATTAACGTGAACCTGATATCAGGTCGGAGCATCCAGCAGGGTGTTGCGATCGAAGGAGGGAAAGAAAAACCCGCCTATCGCACTGCTGCCGGCATCATCGAACTTGATCCATCAGATTTTAAAAAACTTGGGGCATGGAAAAACACCAATGTCAGGGTGACGAGCGATCACGGCAGCGTTGTTGTGAAAGCAATCGAGACCACCCAGGGCCCTCACCCTGGCCTCGCGTTCATCCCCATGGGACCCTGGGCGAATTCCATAATCGACCCCAATACCTACTCAACAGGGATGCCGACATTCAAAGGCGTACCGGTGAAAGTAGACGTAGCGATCAATGAACCTATACTGCTTGGTATAGAACTGGTGCAGAAACTATGTGGGGTAAAATGAAATGACCAAGACCGTAACAGATGTAATTTGTCCTTTCTGCGGGACGCTCTGCGACGACCTGGAAGTTGTTGTTTCTGATGACGGAAAACAGCTTCTCGAGGTCTACAACGCCTGCGTCATCGGAACTGAAAAGTTCTTACACTCCCAGTCAAAGGATCGTGTTACCCGGCCAAGGATGCACCAGCCTGACGGGACATGGAAAGAGATCAGCTATGATGAGGCAGCCGAATATACTGCCCAGATGCTGGCAAAGGCGAAAAAGCCCCTCATGTTCGGCTGGAGCTCCACCAACTGCGAAGCGCAAAGCGTTGGTAACGAAATTGCCGAAATAACCCGGGCATGCTGTGACAATACCGCAGCAACCTGCCATGGCACCTCACTGATCGCAATACAGGATATCGGTCTCCCGTCATGTACACTCGGGGAAATCAAGAACCGTGCAGATCGTGTCATCTTCTGGGGCTGCAACCCGGCACACGCTCATCCCCGGCACATGTCCCGGTACTCGATCTTCCCCCGCGGGTTCTTCACCGGCAAGGGACAGATGAGCCGCAAGCTGATTGTTGTTGACCCCCGTGTCACTGACACGGCGAAAATGGCCGACGTCCACCTGCAGGTAGAACAGGGTAAGGACTATGAACTGTTCGATGCACTCCGCGTGGCATTCAAAGGCGAATGGCTCCCCGATTTCGTTGCAGGCATCCCAAAGGAAAAGATCCGGGAAGTCGCAGATATGATGAAGAGCGGCCGTTTCGGGATCATCTTCTTCGGTATGGGTGTCACCCAGTCGCTTGGCAAGAACCACAACATCGATGCAGCAATCGCCGTCACAAAGGACCTCAACGAGTATACGAAATTCTCGATCATGCCGATGCGCGGCCACTACAATGTGACCGGCTCCGGTGAAGTGTTTGGATGGCAGTTCGGGTTTCCCTATGCAGTCGATCTCACCAGAGGGTTTGCACGCTATAACCCCGGCGACACCAGCACCATTGACCTGCTGGTACGCGGTGAAGTGGATGCAATGTTCACCATAGGAAGCGACCCGGGTGCACATTTCCCCATAAGTGCCGTCAAGCAATTCGCACATATACCATCTGTTTGCATAGATCCTCACCTTACACCCACAAGCGGTGTGTCAAAACTGCATGTCCCGGTGGCATTCAACGGCGTGGAATGCGGTGGAAACTGCTATCGTATGGATAATGTGCCGATTGATTGCCGTAAGGTTGTGGAACCACCAGAGGGCATGCTCACCGATGAGCAGTTCCTCATTAAAGTCCGCGACCGTGTAAAACAGCTCAAGGGGGCGGCGTAATCATGTCAGAATATATCATCAAGAACGGTAACGTATTCGACCCGGTCCAGGGCATCAAGGGGGACAAAGCGGACGTAGCCATCAAGGATGGCAAGATTGTCGACAAGGTCGGATCCGGTGCAAAGGTTATCGATGCCAAGGGGAAGACCGTCATGGCAGGTGCCGTGGAGATCCACGCTCACATTGCAGGTCCGAAAATTAACATGGGCAGGATCTACCGTCCTGAAGACAAGCTTTTCACCTGCACGCCCACAAAGGGTTTGGAGCGGATGGGCGGTGGGGCATCCATCCCGACCACCTTTAAGACCGGTTACGAGTATGCCAAGATGGGATACACAACCGCGATGGAAGCGGCAATGCCACCCTTATTCTCCAGGCACGTGCACGAGGAGATCCGCGACACCCCAATCATCGATGAGGGGGCATATCCGGTTTTTGGGAACAACTGGTTTGTGATGGAATATCTCAAAAACAAAGAGATTGAGAACACTGCTGCATATATCGCATGGCTCATAAGGGTAACCAAGGGATTTGCTGTTAAGGTGGTCAACCCCGGCGGAACAGAAGCATGGGCATGGGGACTGAACTGTCTTTCCGTGAACGACCCGGTCCCGTACTTCGACATCACTCCCGCTGAAATTATCACCGGACTGATCGAGGCAAACGAATACCTCGGACTCCCGCACTCCCTGCACATTCATCCCAACAACCTCGGTAACCCGGGATGTTATGAGACCACCCTTGACACGCTGAAACTTGCCGAAGGCTACAAGGCCAAAAACAAGTTCGGTCGTGAACAGGTGATGCACCTGACCCATACGCAGTTCCACTCCTACGGTGGAACCAACTGGGGAGACTTTGAGTCCAAGGCAAAAGAGGTCATGGACTACGTCAACAAGAACAAGAACATCACTATAGACACGGGGAACGTAACCCTCGACGAGACCACGACAATGACCGCAGACGGCCCGTTCGAGCACCACCTGAGCGGCCTCAACCACCTGAAATGGGCAAATATCGATGTGGAACTTGAGACCGGATCCGGTGTCGTTCCCTATATCTACAGCCCGAATATATCTGTGTGTGCCATTCAGTGGGCGATTGGTCTCGAGATTGCCCTCCTGGCAAAAGACCCCATGCGCTGCTATATCACTACTGACCATCCCAACGCAGGTCCGTTTACCCGGTACCCGCGGGTGATCAAGTGGCTGATGTCAGCCAAAGCCCGTGAAGCACAGGTCAATGCGTTCAAGCACAAGGACAAGGTGCTCTCCCAGACCAGTATCGGCACACTGGACCGCGAGATCTCACTCTATGAGCTCGCCCAGATGACCCGTGCAGGCCCGGCAAAATCGCTCGGCCTTGCCAGCATGTGCGGGGGCTTAAAGCCCGGCATGGATGCAGATGTTGCCGTGTACAACTTCAACCCGGACAAACCCGTAGCTAACCCTGATGACATTGAAAAGGCATTCTCACGCTGTGCACATGTCTTCAAGAGCGGTGTTGAGGTCGTTACAAACGGAGAGATCGTCAGCAACGGCCACAAGCGTACGCTCTGGGTGAATGTAAAAGTGAAGGACAACCCGCAGGTCATGCGTGATATCAACGAAAAATTCCTGAAGTATTACAGCATGACCCAGGCGAACTACGAAGCTCTCGGACACCACTTTGTCCCGAACCCGTATACCCTTGAGGTAGATGCAACATAAGTGCAGGTGTGGACGATGGAAACTGTAACTATCACCATGAAAAATCCGCCTGCACTGTATCTTGAGGCGGACAATGTATCGCCCGATGCATTTGCAGGAAAAACTGCAGCGCAGATCGCTGAGCTTCATGTTCACGAAGGAAATGTAACCTCCACTCTTGGCAAGTATTTCGATGTGAGTGGCAATGCAGGTGCAACCGCGGTCGACACGAAGATTATTGTGAAAGGCGATGTGAAGAAGGTCAAGTATCTCGGCTTTAAAATGAGCGCCGGAGAACTTGTTGTTGAAGGCAGCACAGACCTGTATGCGGGTGCCTGGATGACCGGGGGCAAGATGCTGGTCAAAGGAAATGCCGAAGGATTTGCTGCGACCGCCATGAAAGGCGGCGAGCTTGTCATCGAAGGCAATGCCGGCAACTACCTCGGTGCAGCATACCGGGGCGACTGGCGCGGAATGAGCGGCGGTAAGATCCTCGTGAAAGGAAATGCCGGCAGCGATATCGGCATGTATATGCTCGGTGGAGAGATCATCGTCAACGGCAACGTTGATGTCCATGTCTGTACCCATGCCGAAGGCGGAAAAGTCATTATCAAAGGAAACGCCAAGAGCAAAGTCGGCGGCCAGATGGTCGACGGCACTATCTACGTCTTTGGCTCCATCGACACCATGATGCCCGGCTTCAAACCCGCAGGTGAGATAGAGCTCGAAGTCGACGGTGTTAAAGCAAAATTTGCCCACTACATCGGTGACATGGGCGAGCGCCACAAGAAGAAGAAAGGACAGATCGTGTACGCTAACCTGTACAAGAAGATCTGATCCCCTTTTTGAAGAAAAAACGCACTGCAAATCATTTGAGGAGCGTCCGGTGCAATCTGCACCCGGGCAATTCCTCAACCCCACATTTTTTATACAGAGCGCACACAAAAATATAAAAATTTACTATTTTCTATAGCAACATGTAATACCTTTTTTTATTTTTGTAATACTGCGTAAAACAATGAAACGTAATTAATATGATATATTTGAACATTCCTTCATTTTGAATTATTATTTTTTGTTTATTATAAAAACTGTTCTCTGAAAAAGATAGTAACACTTATATGGCGAAATCGGGAATAATTTCATGTCCCATTAGGGGACGTGCAATAGTGACTTTCATTCATTACCAGTATCCCTGATAGGGTATACTTTCGTTCAGTGACTGTATTGTACCGCGGTTAAATGGAAATTTGGAGGAATTCACATGAAATATAAAGACTCAATCGACCTCTACGACGATGAGGGTAAGCTCTTAAAGAGCAATGTCACCATTGACAGGATCAGCCCGCTGGTCAACAAGGGTGCACTCAATGTCATCGACCTCACCAAGAGGACAGTGGCAGTCAACTTCGCTGGTATCGAAGACGCCTTAAAGACCGGAAAGATCGGCGGCAAGACGAACCAGGTTCTCGGCCACAGCATGAACTGCAGCTGTGTCAAGGACTGCGACGCACTCTCCGCCAAGATCAAGGACATGGTGCAGGTCACCGACGGTGACAACACCAAGATCACCAAGGTCGGCGGCGGCAAGATGATCTTAGTCGAGGTCCCGAGTGCACGACTGGATGCAGCAGCAACCTACGATGCGGCATCAACTGCCGTTGCAGCAGCCACCACCTATGCACTGGTTGACCAGTACAAGGTCGGCATGTTCGACGGCTCCTACGTGAAGGCAGCAGTCTGGGGTACCTACCCGCAGACCATGCACATGGATGGCGGCAACATCGTTTCGATCCTGAACATCCCGCAGAACAACGAAGGTCTCGGCTACGCACTCCGTAACATCCCGGCAAACCACGCGGCAATGATGACCCACCGGAATGCCATGCAGGGCGCAGCACTCTGTGCGACCTTTGAACAGGCCGGGGAGTTCGAGATGGGTATGGCAATCGGCCCGTTCGAGCGTGCCCAGCTCCTGCTCTATGGATACCAGGGACTCAACGCCAACAACATGGTCTACGACCTTGTCAAGGCAAACGGCAAGACCGGTACCATCGGTACTGTCGTGCAGAGCCTTGTCGAGCGTGCCATTGAGGACAAAATCATCAAGGCAGGCAAGAAGGGCAAGAGCGGCTACATCTTCTACGACACCAAGGACCCGATGCTCTGGAACGCCTATGCATCAGCCGGAACCCTTGCAGCCACGATGGTCAACTGTGGTGCAGGGCGGTTCGCACAGGCAGTCTCTGCAACCCTGCTCTACTTCAACGACCTGCTCGAGCACGAGACCGGCCTCCCAGGCTCCGACTTCGGTCGTACCATGGGTGTCGCAGTCGGTTTCTCGTTCTTCAGCCACTCAATCTATGGTGGCGGCGGCCCCGGCGGTTTCAACGGTAACCACGTAGTTACCCGTCACGCAGCCGGTGTTGGTATGCCCTGTATCGTAGCAGCCTGCTGTCTTGATGCAGGTACCCAGATGTTCGGCCCAGAACACACGTCGAAGATCTACCAGGATACCTTCGGACAGCTCGATGCATTCAGGAAGCCGATCCAGGCAGTTGCAAAGGGTGTATAAACCCCCCAGCAGATACGAATGACCGAAACCACGTTCCCCCAGTGCAGGATTGTCACCGAGCGGTTGCTTAACCCCGAGACTACAGAGCGCCTGCTGAACCACGTTGTCAGTGTTCCCGGGATCCGGCGCATGGTCCTCAACGGACCACGCCTTCCCGCAACAGTTACGTACGGACCCGCCAAAGGACTCGCCAATCCTCATACCATGAGGAAAACGATCCATGTCGGGGACCAGGAACTGGAACTGCAGGTGCATGTTGGTACCATACTGCTCGAGCTTGAGAACCGCGAGGTCATTCCCGCACTGCAAGCCGCGTGCAAACCGGTCTTCACGGACTATAGTTTCTATATCCAGGAAGGCAGGTTTATGAAGACCGATCCATCACTTACCGATTACTGTAAGTATGGCCCGGACGCGGACAAAACGATGATCGGACTGGCTGATCCAAGCAGCAAGTCCCGACCCGTAATCCTTCAGGGAAATAAATAAATTATGCCGATTGGACGAGTAACCCAGGTTGTTGACTGCCGCGAGGCGATGGGCATGGGTAAAGGAGGCGGGATTGCCCAGAGGGGCACCATCTCCGAGTGCCGGTACCCGGATGTCATTGTGGTCGGGATGTCTCCCGGACACCGCCACGTGACAAAACCGGTGTGCGATATCACCTCAGGACTGCGACAACAGGGCGTTGAATACAGCATCAGTACGCTGGTGCTGTATGCCGGCAGTGGCGTGCCGCCGGACGCACCAAAAATTGCTGGTGGCGTCCTTGGCGCTTCATTTGGGCTTACCGATAAAGAGATCGTGCAGATCGAGAAACACAAAGTCGCCATCCTTCACCACGGGAACGTACGTTCCCACGTGGTGCACAAGGTGAGGTTTATTCTCCAGGCCTGTGATGTGAAGGCAGTTGTTGTTTCCCAAGCCCCGATTGATTACGAGGATCTCGCAAAGGAAGGAGTGAAGACATCCGTGGTGATGCCCCCCGCTGACAGGATCCGTACAAAAGGTACGGTGATGGCCATCGTGAGCGGTGTAACCCGGGGTCAGACCCCCACGCGCGAGAAGATGGCGGAAGTCATTTCGTCAGTAATGAGAATCGTGAAAAAGAAGGAAACATTGGAGTGATAAAATAATGGCATACAAACCCCAGTATGGTCCCGGCCAGACGCAAATCGCCGAGAACAGGCGCAAGCAGATGGACCCGACCCACAAGCTGGAAAAACTTCGCGATGTCAGTGACAAGGACGTCGTCCTCGTCATGGGACACAGAGCCCCCGGCTCAGCCTATCCAAGTGCACACCCGCCGCTTGCCGAGCAGCAGGAACCCGCGTGCCCGATCCGCAAGCTCGTGACCCCGACTGACGGCGCAAAGGCCGGCGACCGTGTCCGCTACATCCAGTTCACCGACTCGATGTACAATGCACCCTGCCAGCCCTACCAGAGAAGCTACGTCGAGTCATACCGCTTCCGCGGCATTGACCCGGGTACCCTCTCAGGCCGTCAGATTGTCGAGTGCCGCGAACGCGACCTCGAGAAATATGCAAAAGAACTCATCAACACCGAGCTCTTTGATGCAGCACTGACCGGTATCCGTGGGTGCACGGTGCACGGGCACTCGCTCCGTCTCGACGAGAACGGTATGATGTTCGATATGCTCCAGCGCTTTGTCATGGACAAGAAGGCAGGCACCATCAAGTACGTCAAGGACCAGGTCGGTGTACCCCTCGACGCAGAAGTCAAGGTCGGTAAGGCGCAGGACGCAAAGTGGCTCAAGGCACACACCACCATGTACCACTCAAGGATAGGCACGGGATTCCGCGACGACCCCGAGTACATTGAGTACATCACGCGCATCCACGAGCTGAGAACCAAATACGGCTTCATGCCAAAGGAGGCCTGAACATGGCAAAAGCAAAGATCGAAAGGACCCAGAAGCTCTTCCTGAAGGCAATGAAGGAGAAGTTTGGAGCAGACCCGCAGGCACTGTCAACCGTATACGAGCGCAAGGGTCTTGAGCAGTCCCCGAGAAAAGTCGAGTTCATGAAGGCCAGTAAGAAGGCCGTGATGGAACGCGGCATCTCCATGTACGACCCTAAGCGCTGCCACTGTGGCGGTATCCCGCTCGGCCAGCGCCAGCTGACACCCTACGAAGTCAGCACCACGGGAGTCTTTGTGGAGGGCGATGACCTGCATTTCGTCAACAACGCTGCGATGCAGCAGATGTGGGATGATATCCGCCGCACGATCATCGTCGGCCTTGACCTCGCCCACCAGACCCTGCAGAAGCGCCTTGGCAAGGAAGTCACCCCCGAGACCATCAACGAGTACCTCCACGTGCTGAACCACGCGATGCCCGGTGCAGCCGTTGTTCAGGAACACATGGTCGAGACCCACCCGGGACTCGTGGATGACTGTTACGTCAAGGTCTTCACGGGCGACGACGAGATGGCAGACGACCTTGAGCCCCAGTTCGTGCTCAACGTTGACAAGCTCTTCCCGGCCAAGATGGCAGCACAGCTGAAGGCAGCGGTCGGCAAGTCGATGTGGCAGGCAGTGCACATCCCCACCACCGTCAGCAGAACGTGCGATGGCGGTACCACCTCACGCTGGTCTGCCATGCAGATCGGTATGTCCTTCATCGGAGCGTACAAGATGTGCGCCGGTGAGGCAGCAGTCGCTGACCTCGCATTCGCCGCAAAGCACGCCGGTGTTATCCAGATGGCAGATATCCTGCCCGCCCGCCGTGCACGTGGCCCGAACGAGCCAGGTGGCATCAAGTTTGGTCACTTCGCCGACATGATCCAGTCAGACCGCAAGTACCCCAACGACCCGGTAAGGGCATCCCTTGAGATCGTCGCTGCAGGCACCATGCTGTTCGACCAGATCTGGCTCGGATCCTACATGTCCGGTGGTGTCGGGTTCACCCAGTATGCAACCGCTGCATACACCGACAACATCCTTGATGACTACACCCAGTACGGTGTGGACTACATCAAGAAGAAACACGGAGGCATCGCTAAGGCAAAGGCGACCCAGGAAGTCGTCAGCGACATCGCAACCGAGGTCAACCTCTACGGTATGGAGCAGTACGAAACCTACCCGACTGCACTCGAGTCCCACTTCGGTGGTTCCCAGCGTGCATCCGTCCTTGCCGCAGCATCAGGTATCTCCGTTGCACTTGCAACCGCGAATTCCAACGCGGGCCTGAACGGCTGGTACTTGTCCATGCTCATGCACAAGGAAGGCTGGTCACGTCTCGGCTTCTTCGGCTACGACCTGCAGGACCAGTGCGGTTCCGCAAACTCCATGTCGATCCGTCCTGACGAGGGATTACTCGGCGAGCTCCGTGGACCGAACTACCCGAACTATGCAATGAACGTCGGTCACCAGGGAGAGTACGCCGCTATCGCAGGCGCCTCCCACATTGCCCGCGGAGATGCATGGACCCTAAACCCACTGATGAAGATCACATTTGCCGACCCGTCGCTCAAGTTCGACTTCTCCGAAATCCGCCGCGAGTTCGCAAAGGGTGCAATCCGCGAGTTCATGCCCGCTGGAGAGCGCTCACTGATCATACCATCAAGGTAAGATCTCATCAATCACTTTTTTTTTATTAAGAATCGATTACCGGTTCAGGTCGCTGGCCAATCCGGATCGCCCGGTTGGATTTGCGGTCGATGACGGTATAGGCATGCTTCCCTGGATTATCTGAGGATCAGATTGCCCTTTTTTGATCGCGCAGTCCGCAGCCACCTGGATTGCATCCACCCCGCAGGCATCATTTTCAACAATTGTGACAAGGTCTTCATCCTCGAAACGGTCGACCTTCAGAGCATTCACATTGCATACTGCTGCCTGGTAGCTTATTGCAAGATCAGGGCAAGAATGCCCGTGGAGCGCAACAGCGTCATAAAAGGATTTTTTTTATGAGCGTTATCATAATTACATAATCAAATAATTTGCTTTTTTTCAGCTTAAATCACATCGTTTACATCCTGGTGTGCACCCGTTACCCAATTTAATCCTGAAAATAATCAGGATTTTTTCGTAACCTCGACCGGATCGATATTTGCATCGATGAGGCAGTCAAATGAAACTGTCGCAAACCACCCGGCTTTTTCAAACATATGCATGAAGCAGACCCCGATAACCAGTGCGCCGGGGTGCCGGTCAATCACTGCTTTTACCTGCTCTGCTTTTATTGACACGTTGGGCATGGAGAGCCCGCCCATGATGACAATTGCCTTTGGCTTAACGCTCACCGGGGCAGCACCGGCCTGCATCCCGATATCGGGGACATGGTGGATCTTATGCGCCTTGCTCTCGTCTACCAGGGGAACAAAGACCTGTTCAAGTTCGAGCGAGCGGACGGCAAACCCGAGCAGCTCGACAAACGGCGTGCACGTGCCCGGCACACCGTAATAGACGACCTGGTCTCCTTTTTTCAATCCCTTCTTCTCGATATATTCCTTGAACGGGCGCAGGATTCCCGGGACACCATGAAATACTTCTTTTGTGGTCATTATAGATCTACACTTCCAGCGAGAGATGATAAAAGTTCCCGGTTTTGATCGCACTATGATAGTACGAATCCGTTTGGTATCAACAACGGGTAAATAGCCTGTGATTTATTCATTCTTCGTGAGGTATTCCAAATGAAACGCATCATCATCAACGCACTCGTTGACATCGGTTGCCTGATCACATTCATACCGTCGCTTGTTTCCGGGTTTGTCGTCTATCTCGTCTTTCCGGAAGGCGGCGGGCGGGGGAGCAGCTGGACACTGTTCCTGGAGATCGCAAAAAACCAGTGGGTGACCATGCATAATTACACGAGCCTGGTATTCGCTGCCCTATTGATCATCCACCTTATCCTGCACTGGATATTTTTCCGGAATATTAAAAAATGTTTTAACCCGAAAGGAAAACAGGAGTGCGAGACCACTTAGTGAGCCAATTCTGTGCTCAAATGACATGCCATTGACTGAAACTTCGGTAAAAAGGAGCAGCAGTCTACCATTCGAGCTTCATTCCGGTACCCACTTCCTGCACGGGACAATACCCCGCAAGGACAATTTTTGATGATAGTGATGTGCAGTGGCAGGCATGCAGGGATTTCAGCTGAAGGTCCCGCAGATATTCTGCCGTCTTTTTGAGCCGGGAGGGTTCCGGCGAGAGAAGATGGAGGCCGCCAATAATGTCGATAACCCGGCTGTTGCCGCACACGGTCTTTGCCTGTTCTACGATATTACAGATGCCGGCATGCGAGCAGCCGGTGATGATTACCAACCCTTCACTTGTCCTGAACGCCAGCGCAGAATCGTCAAGGATACGATCCTCTTTGGCAGCTCCATCGGGCATGATTATTTTTCGCGTTCCCGGATCGACCTGCTCGAACTTAAAAGCCCGTTCAATCTCCCCCAAAAAGACAAGGTTTGTGGTAAGATGCCGCGGAATAGTGGTGGTGATCACGTCAAAGAACCGTGACAGCTCCTGCTCTGAGAGCACCGTCCCGGTATCGGGAACCGGGGATTTCGGGCGGGGATAAAAACACCATGGATGGGCGACCAGCAAGGGTTTCTTTACCGGAAATCCCTCTATGATGGAACGGGTCATGTGCCGTATGAGCGGGAACAGTCCACCGCTATGGTCCAGGTGCCCATGCGAGAGTACGACCATATCCAGGTCAAGGAGGTTTATTCCCATCTTTTGAGCATTCTGCAAAAACAGGTCCGAATACCCGGTATCAAACAGAATCTTTTTCCCGTCAGTCTCAATCAGGAACGACAGGCCGGGTTCACCGCTGAAATACCGGTCCGTGAGGGTAGTATTATCGACAAGGACAGTAAGGGAAATCTGCGGGATCACAACACACCATCTTACCCGGACGGGAATAGTTCTTTTGCTTGTCGTAGAATCATGATTGAATCTTCTTTTTAAAACCTGACGATGGAATTCTCAATTTTCTGGTATATCAAAGTACCAGCGTTTAAATGATTTATGCGCATATGTGTAATTAAGGTACGGGAGACCGTACGCCTGGTGACAGAATGACAGAACCAACCATACGAAAAATCAACAACACTGAATCAGCTGCCCCCGTACAACGAGGGTGCATCGATGAACAAACCTGCGCGTGCGGTGAAAAACACGAACAGCATTCAAGCGATGTCAGCCACCGGGAAGCCTGCACGTCCCTCTTAAAATTCGGTAATTCCTGCTGCTGCCAATCCGATGATACTGCACAAAACGCACCCCACCGCTGCGGGCATGGACCGCGCTGTCAATAAAAGCACCAGCTTCTTACAACAGACGAACTGTATGAAATGGTGAGGGTGATGACCGATTATCACACAATCCCTGAACTTCTGGAAGAGTATATGCAGCCACATGGCGGTGCCGGACTGTGGGTAACGGTGCCGGAGTTCCGCACCTATTTTGCACTGAATGAACGATCATCACCTGCAATCTCCGGGTTTTTCCACAGGATCTCCCAGGGACCGTTCTTCACCTGCCCGTACCGGGTGGCAAGAATCGAAAAACTGACCGTGAAGACGCCGAATACACGGATAATCAAGCGCTATTTTATTACACGAAGACCACGCGCCAGTGAGAACATTAATTCCCCTTGATAAGAGAATGATTGATCACAGGAGATGGATGGATGACGGACAGCGAAGAAACAGAAATGCTCCCGTGCCCCCGGCGGGGACGGCCTCGCGTCCGGCGTATTATTGAAGGAACCGGGGAGTCGCGTTGCTACAAGCCCTGCTGCTGCCTAGGAAAAGAGAACGAAGGCGTCTCACTCAAACCTGAGGAGATTGAACTGATCCGGCTTATCGACCTCGAAGGACTTGAACAGGAAGAGGCGGCAGAGCGACTGGGGGTCTCCCGCAAAACCGCATGGCGAGACCTGCATGATGCCCGGCGCAAGATAGCAGATGCCCTTGTCAACGGAAAGGGAATCGAGATGGCTGGCTGCACAAAAGCAGCCGAAGGCCGGTGCCCGAAGTGCCTCCGGTAGATTGCGGGTCAATCTCTTTTCGTCCATTCACCAATGTTTAAGTATTTTCGCTCATATGGGTAAATACGGCTTTCCGATACGGGATGCTTTGAGGCGACGATATGAGTAATGAACCCATGAAAATACCGGTTAATTATGCCGAGGCATCTGAAACCCTCAAAAAAGTTCTGGGTATGAAAGGTTCTCCGGTGGTTATCAAGTTCGCGACGAGCAATGAAGATATTCCCGCTGGCATGGAGGAACTGGACAAAACGATCCGGCACTGCTCAATGGTGAACCTTGCCCGGAATGAAGGGAAAATATTCTATGCGACCTCCGGAAAACACGAGTGCAATGGCGGTGCGTGGGCACTGGGCCTCCGGGAGATCACGCCGACGTTAAAGAGCGGTGATTTTTACTTCAAACTGGGAAAATATGACAGCGCTGCTGCCTGCAAACGAACTATCGATAAGGTCCCCCATCTCGGTTCCGGGGATACCTATGCGACGCTGTATGCCCCGCTCGAAAAGACACCGTTCACTCCACATGTCGTCATGATTGTAACGACCCCACGGAACATGCTCAAACTTGCCCAGAGCTCTCTCTTCCGGTTGGGTGGGAGGATTCATGCAGAGTTTTCCGGTATCCAGTCAGTCTGTTCCGATGCAACGGCCCAGACCTATTTAACCGGACGACCGAATTTCTCGCTTGGCTGTGACGGGTCGAGGAAATTCTCCGGAATAGCCGATGACGAGATGGTAATGGGATTCCCCGCCGAGATGCTCCCTGAAATTGTTGGAGCACTGAAGATCGTTGTCGGTGCACCCGGTTCAAAATAAGGATTTCCGGACCAAGGTCGTGGCGGAAGAGTGAAGACCGTCGTGCCGGTGCCAGGGTGGCAACCGGGAGATGCACGTGCGGCGCTCTCTCCCCGCTTACCTTCTGTTTTTGTATCTGATCCTTAAATCTTTATGCTCATATGTGTAATAATCCCACTAGAGCTATATTGAGGATTTTCCATGCCAAACTTTGACGGAACCGGGCCGCTTAAACGAGGGCGGATAATCGGGCGGGGTCTTGGACCCTGCAAAAAATGCAGCGATGGATGCCAGCGCCAGACAAACGCAGACGGTGAACCGGTAAAGGAAGATACCCCGTCTGAATAATTCAGGATCTGATGAACATATGCCTTCGCCATTTATTACCGTAAACGACCTGTGCATGGAGTTTGACGGCACCAGGGTATTAAACGATATCTCATTCGAGATACCAGAAGGTGAGATTGTCGGTGTCATCGGCAGGAGTGGGGCAGGCAAGAGTGTACTGATGCACCTGCTCCGGGGGGTTGAGCAGCCCCCGACCCGGGGCTCGATTATCTATCACGTCTCCGCGTGTGACACCTGCGAATATATGGATGTGCAGAGCCGGGCTGGCGGGAAGTGCCCGCAGTGCGGTGGCGAACTGGTCGCACAAGATGTCGATCTCTGGGATGAGAAGAGTGACGGCTTGAAGTCCCGTGTCATGCACCGGACAGCGATCATGTTCCAGCGTACGTTCGCCCTCTACGGTGATGACCGGGTGATCGAGAACGTTCTCCACGCGCTTGATGACATCAATTACCCCCAGGAACATGCCATCAACCGTGCTGCAGATCTCATCGACCAGGTTAAACTATCCCACCGGATGATGCATATTGCCCGTGACCTGTCCGGCGGCGAGAAGCAGCGGGTCGTGCTCGCCCGGCAGCTCGCAAAGAACCCGGCAATGCTCTTTGCCGATGAACCGACCGGCACTCTCGACCCTGAGACCGCACGGCTGGTGCACGGGATGCTCATTGACGCGGCAAAAAGGAATACCATGGGCATGGTCGTCACCTCACATTTTTCGCACGTGATCGAGGACATGGCGAACCGTGCGATCCTGCTGGCCGATGGCAGTATAGCAACCATTGGTTCGCCAAAAAACGTAATCAGGTTGTTTGTCAAAGACTATCACGAGCTGGATGAACCTGCACCCCCGGAACTGGGCGGGAAAATTCTTGCAGCCCGGGATGTCTCCAAGCGTTACATCTCCGTTGACCGTGGTGTGGTGAGAGCCGTCAACAGCGTGACATTCGATGTCCAGAAGAAAGAAATCTTCGGCATCATCGGTAAGAGTGGTGCGGGTAAGACTACACTCTCCCGGATTATCGCCGGCATCATCGAACCCACGAGTGGTGAGATGAATATCCTGATCGGTGATGACTGGGTGGATATGACAAAACCCGGTATCGACGAGCGGGGACGGGCGAAGGAATACATCGGGCTCCTGCACCAGGAATACGACCTGTTCCCCCACCGCAGCGTCCTCGATAACCTGACCGACTCGATCGGTCTCGAGTTCCCCAAAGAGCTTGCATTAAGAAAAGCGGTTGTCACACTCAGGATGGCAGGATTTACCGAAGAGAAATCCAGGCAGATCCTGAACCGGTTCCCGGGCGAGCTTTCTGACGGGGAGCGGCACCGGGTCGCGCTTGCGCAGGTGCTCATCAGGGAACCGCGTCTCGTGATCCTCGATGAGCCGACCGGCACCATGGACCCGATCACCAAACAGGATGTCAAGCACTCGATCCTGCACGCCCGCGACGAGATGGATGAGACCTTTATTGTTGTGTCCCACGACATGGACTTTGTCCGGGACATCTGCGACCGGCTTGCACTGATGCGGGGCGGGAAGATTATCCAGATCGGGACGACTGATGAAATCCTTTCACAGGTTACTGATGAAGAGAAGCATGACTAATGGCGCAAAAACGCCGCTTTATGATACTAACTGATACACCATCATGACAGCAAACCCAACAACAACCCATCAGGAATGTGATGAAAACTGTTCGACCTGTTCTTCAGGACAAACACAGAGTGCTCCAAAAAGTGCGTCAAAAGGATTGCCGCCAAAAGCGAAGATTGATGTTAAACACGTCATCCTCGTGCTGAGCGGGAAGGGCGGTGTGGGAAAATCCACCGTCTCGGTAAACCTCGCGTTCGCCCTTGCGAACCATGGTAAAAACGTCGGCCTGCTCGATCTGGACTTCCATGGCCCCAACATTCCCAAGATGCTGGGTATTGAAGACCAGCGACCGGCTGTGCTCGCCCATACCATAGAGCCTGTCCATGTAACCGGAAACCTTGCAGTCATGTCGATGGCATTCCTGCTGCCGGATACAAGCACACCGGTTGTCTGGCGGGGGCCGATGAAGATGGGAGCAATCCAGCAGTTCCTTGCCGAAGTGAACTGGGGATCGCTTGATTATCTTGTTGTCGATCTCCCGCCCGGTACCGGTGACGAGGCACTCACGATTGCCCAGCTCGCCCCGAATGTGAAAGGAGCAGTCATTGTGACTACTCCGCAGGATGTCGCTGTAATGGATGCAATCAAGGCGGCGAAATTTATTGAGAAACTGGAACTGCCGGTGATTGGGATCATCGAAAACATGAGCGGGATGATCTGTCCCCACTGCGGAGACACGATTGACCTCTTTTCCCGGGGTGGCGGAAAGAAAGCAGCTAAGGATCTGGGTGTTCCCTATCTTGGCGCAATTCCTCTTGACCCTGAAATGGTGAAGGCCGGGGATGAAGGAAGGCCGTATATTCTCCGCCATGCAGATACACCCACATGGAAGGCCGTGGACGCGGTGATGGAAAACCTGGTAAAACTGGTCGAGTCCTGATTGATGACCCGAAGAAAGGACAAATTCAGGTTATTAAAAATCAGGCATTTTTTTAAGAATCACAAAACCCCCTCGTGAGAGGCGGGAAAAGACGCCTAAATGGGATCTGTTTCCTCTTCCCTGTTTGCCGGGAAGGTGCCGGAAAACCCATTCCCTCATACCCGTAAGGGATGGCCGCACAAGCAGGAACAGGAATCTTTGCCTTAAAGTATCCGACAGACAAAGGAATCTCTCTCATGCATACCAATGACCTTTAATGGGATGAAAATAATCTTATCAGAAATGCGGGGAATGCTGATGCAACCGGCCTTACAGAGTGAACAGCCGCACCTGATTTACCTCAATAACGCCGCAACCACATGGCCTAAGCCGCCTGAGGTGCTCGAGGAAGTTGCTGCATGCCTACGCATGCCGCTGCACGAACCGGGGAGAACGACGGGTAATGGATCCGTGGACTATCCTTCTTCCGCACGCGAAGCCCTTGCTGCATTTTTCCATGCGGGTCCACCTGAACACTACATCTTCACCCAGAACGCGACCGACGCACTCAATCTCCTGATTCACGGATTTGTAAAAAAGGGCGGTGTGCCGTTCCACGCGATTACCACGGAACTCGACCATAACTCCGTACTTCGCCCCCTCACCTCGCTGGAGCAGGAAGGGACAATCAGGCTCTCGGTTGTTCCTTTCACGGGCCATACGGTGAATCTTGCTGCAATAAAGAAAGCGATCTGTGCTAAGACCCGGCTTGTGGTAATGACCCACGGGAGTAATGTGTTCGGTTCCCTCCAGGAAATCAAACCGATTGCAGAATATCTCCATGAAAACGACATTTTTTTCATCGTCGACGGTGCCCAGACCGCAGGACACATACCGATCAATCTCTCTGCTATGCCAGTTGACGCATTCGTTTTCACCGGGCACAAGGCGCTCTTTGGCATACCCGGCAGCGGTGGGTTCTATATCCGCGACCCGGACGCAATCGCGGTCACCCGCCAGGGTGGCACCGGCACGGATTCACGGACGCTCACCCACCCCTCCGATATGCCGATGCGGTTCGAGGCAGGGACGCACAATTACCCCGGAATCGCATCGCTCTATGCCGGGATTCGGTTCATCACATCAACCGGTCAGGATGCAATCGGGAAGAAAAACAATGATCTCACACGTTTGTTCATCAGGGAACTTGAGAACAAACCGGGTATCACCATCTACAACGATGCACCGGACCTCCCTGTCGTATCGTTCAATATCAGCGGCATCGACAACCACGAGGCCGGCTTCATCCTTGCCCGGGCGTATAACGTGATAACGAGGACGGGTCTCCATTGCGCCCCGCTCGTCCACGAACGTATTGACGGCGGGAAAGGCTGCATCCGCGCAAGTCTCTCGTGGTTCACTACCCGTGATGATGTTACAACAGCAGCAGCTGCGATTTGGGAGGTGGCAGAAAGTGCGGATTCTCAGGTCCGTTCAGACCAAGGTCTGCGTTGATGGCTCGCTGATGAAGGAATACGTGCTCGACAAACCGCTGACCGAAGATTTCCTGAAATTTTTAGAGCAGTTCGGAACGGTCAGGTTCCTTGACCAGCTGAAAAAGCCGTATTTCTCCTTTGAAAAAGAACAGTTCATTTCCATCAAGGGCTTTGTCGGGGACAGCAATGTCGAGGTGCGGTACAAAAAAGAGTTCCATGATCTGGTTGGAGACTATTTTCACCTCCTGCTCTACTATTACGACCAGGGTACAACCGGCATATCCCCCCTGAGAGGACATGAGGAATCAATCCGGGAAAGGATGAACATCCGCCTTGGCCGGCCACCAGGGAACCGCTTGTGATCCCCGCACGTCAGACGGGCAGAATCCATCAGATCCAAAAAAGTGCCAATATCTCGTGAAACATAAAAACCGGCCTGCCTCACCGGAAGTGCATTCCTGAAACCCTGACGAGAACAAAAATAAACAGATGCTGGCGCCTTCTGAAGTGCTGATGTTGGTGAGCTAAGGCAAAAAACGCAGGTTTTCACCGTTTTTTTAAAAAATACTGGCACCATGAAAACAATTATACTCTAAAGAAAGGAAAAAAGTGTAATGAAAAATCCTTTTCATGTGATGCTCATCCCAACACTCGGCTGTCCTTCCAAATGCAGTTATTGCTGGAGTTCGGAGGAAGGATCCCCGATCATGAGCATAGAGACCATCAGGGAAGTGGTGGCATGGCTCAAAAATTTCCGTGAGGACAGGGTTACCTTCACCTTCCATGGAGGCGAACCGCTCCTTGCCGGCCCGGAGTTTTACCGGCAGGCACTGCCCCTGCTCTCTCAGGAGTTGCATCACCTGAACCCGGAGTTTGCCATGCAGACAAATCTCTGGAGGATGACTCCGGAAATTGCCCAAATTCTGGCGGAGTATCATGTTCCCCTCGGTTCCAGCATCGATGGCCCCAGGGAAATTAATGATCTCCAGAGAGGAAACGGCTACTTTGAAAAGACCATGCGGGGCTATGAAATTGCAAAGGCACAGGGTCTCAATGTGAGATTCATCTGCACGTTTACCAACCAGTCCGTCAAGTCCCGCGAGGAGATCTTCAATTTTTTCTTAACGAACGGGTTCACCCTTAAATTGCATCCTGCACTGCCATCATTACGTTCCGAAAATCCCAAACAATGGGCACTGGATCCAGAAGAGTATGGAGAATTGCTGGTGTATCTCCTGGATAAATCCCTGGAGCATCTGCATGACATGGACATTATGAATATCAACGACCTGTGCAGATGCGTGTTCACCCGCCAG
The DNA here is from genome assembly GCA_003141335.1 of Methanoregula sp. Classification (GTDB taxonomy): domain Archaea; phylum Halobacteriota; class Methanomicrobia; order Methanomicrobiales; family Methanospirillaceae; genus Methanoregula. The sequence goes on from PLLR01000074.1 coordinate 44,569, forward strand.
GGAAATGTCTGCACGTTTGTCAATTGCATGGGAAATACGTTTGCAGTGGGACCTGACGGGGGCATATATCCCTGCTACCGTTTTGTCGGTATGCCGGAATATGTTATGGGCAATGTATATGACCATCCCAGCAGACAAGATCTTGAAAAGTCTGACGCGTGGAAGCTGATGCACCAGTTCAGGCAATACGTGGATAAGGCCTGCGGGGAGTGTCAACACATAAAGTACTGCCGGGGCGGATGCCCGTACAATGCGATCGCGCCCACGGCCGGAGTAATACAGGGAGTCGACCCCCATTGTGTTGCCTACAAGAGGATCTTTGATGAAATAACATACCGGCTCAACAAGGAGATGTTTGATTCGCCCATGATGGAGATGGGCTTTACGTCTCAACCAATGAAGAGAAAAAAGCCCGGCGTCATGTCCCTGATGCATAAGATGGTGTCAGGGTAGTAACTCAGCTCCCCGTCCGCTCATAGACTAAAAGTGAAAGTGCCGGTACATGGCAATACAGATGATTCCCAGCACACACAGCACCACCGCGTACAGGAGCGGCTGACCCTCAAGCGAGAATCCTGACACCCCGCTGTCGCCCGGTACATCACCCGCATCATGGGGAATACCGAGCGCATTCTGGAACCGTTCCTCGATACCCATCGGACCGGCGATACGGAATGCCACCAGGGCTGCAATCCCCACGACAGCAATAACCACAATGAAGATCACCATCTCTTTTTTTGTGCCGGTCGTTGTCATGGCCGTTCACCTTCCAGCAGGTCCGGCCTGGCCTTGATAATTGCAGTAATAATCATACCGGTGATAAATGCCTCGATAACTGCAACACCCATATTGACACCGGCAATCAGGGTAAGCCCGGCCAGGATCTGGGAGCTGCTCTGGGTAACACCCTGCACACCCGATACAAGGATAATGGCGATCATGGCGAGATTGCCGCAGAACAATCCCAGGAGGGTCGCGATCCCGGCACGGGCAAATGCTCCCGGAAAGAGCCGTTTCAACACGTTCCAGGTGCCATACGCGACCAGTACCTCGGTCACATTGACGAGCAGGTTTCCCCCAACCAGGCCCCAGCCCCCGTGGCCGATTGCGGCGGAGAGGATATTGATGATAAGAACGATGAGCGAACCGAGGGCAGGTCCGGTAAGGATACCGATCAGGGGTGTGAGGTTGAGATGTACCCCGCCAAAGAGGGGGATGCTCACCTGGAAGATCGCAAACGCGGCCGCGGTACAGAACGCAGCGAGGGTGATCTTCCGGTTATCTGTTTTTTTCACGGACCTGACCCAGATGAGAGCGGCAGCGATCACCACAAGCGCAATCACCCACCAGACAGCCACCCAGAACAGGGTAAAGGACCCGTCTTCAAGATGAATATGCGCCAATTCTAAAAACCTCCTGTTCCATTACTCCATTAAATTCACTGGATCAGGTACACCATTGCCTGACTAAAAATAAAAACATTATCAAGAGTTTGGATAGACCCCAAATTTTTTCCGGGGATGATACGGCATCATTTCCCACGGATTGCCACCATCATCCCCTCGATACTGATCGGGTGCTGGTCCGCAGGGATGCCCTGCATCCGGCAATACGCACGATATACCCTGACGATCTGGGGTGGCTTTAACCCGGTCTCCTGCAGCAACTCCTCATCATAGAAGATCTCGTCGGGTTTACCTTCGGCAAATACCGAACCTTTCCTCACCAGGCAGACCCGGTCTGCTATCCGGGCGGCAAGGTCGAGGTCATGCGTTGCGATCACCACGCTGATCCCAAACCGCTGTTTGAGTTCAAGGATCAGATCTTCAATCATCCCGCTGTGGACCGGGTCGAGATCAGAGGTTGGTTCGTCCAGTGCGATAATCCGGGGTTTCATGGCAAGAATGCCGGCAATGGAGATGAGCCGCTTCTGACCACCGGAGAGATAGTTGGGGAGTTTCTGGACAAGGTCAGCCGCCCCGACCGCTTCGAGCGCTCCTGTTGCTGCGTTTAAAGCGGCCTCGCGGGACATGCCCATATTGAGGGGGCCGAACATCACGTCATCGAGCACGGTCGGTGCGAAGAGCTGGTCGTCCGATTGCTGGAACACTACGCCGACCTCCCGCCAGAGATCGGTAAGTTCTCCTTTCGTGATCGACCTGCCGTTCACCGCAATATTACCCTCTGACGGGGTAAGCAAGCCGTTGAGATGTTCGATGAGCGTGGACTTTCCTGACCCGTTCGGCCCGCACAGGGCAACGATCTCGTTTTTCTGGACATAGAAACACATGTCATGGATACCGACGCTCCCATCCGGGTAGATGTGGCTTGCGCAGTCGACATGGATCAGTTCACGGTCTTTGTCAATGTGCGGGCAGTGTGGTGAGCTTAAAGGATCAGTACGGATGATGGTCATGGTCGTTTTACCCTCCCAATGATGGTGTCATGAGTGCCACTGCCACGACAACAGCTGCACCTGCGCAAATGAGCAGGTATTCGGCGTGCCGGAGTGCCGGGATCCCGGTCGCGGTCCCGTATGATCCGGAAAAACCCCGGGCGATCATTGCCTTGTGCACCCGTTCCGATCGCTCGAATGAGCGGATGAAGACAAGCGCGAAGACCTCGGCAAACATCCGTCCCTGCACGCGGACGCTGTGGATGAGACCTCCCCCACGGGAGCGCACCGCTTTGAGGATCGAGCCGGTCATGGCAAGCGTCAGGAACAGGAACCGGTAGGCCATGAGGAAGATCTGGTCAAGGGGTGACGGGAAGATGCGGTAGATCATGGCAGAAAAATGCATGTACCGCGTTGTCATGAGGAAGAAGAGTGAGAAGGTCACGACTATGAGCGCCTTAAGCAGCAGGGTGACGACAAGCAGAATACCCTTGTCGGTGAGCACGAGGGGAAACCCGGCAACAGCAAAAGAGATGATGGGATTTCCCGGTTCGCTCCAGGCCATGATCCCGACAAGCGAGAGGACAAAGACGGCCGGCATGGTATACCAGCCAAACAGTTTCCAGACCGGGAGATGTGCCGCTGCATATGCCCCAAGAATGACAAGATAGAGGACGGCGAGGATTGCGAGGTTTCCTGACAGGGTGACAAGGAGGATAATGAGGATGAGGAATGCGAATTTTGTCCACGGGCTCAGCCGGCTGAAACAGGACTGCTGCTTTTCAGCATAGTACGTTATCAGGTTCAGGTCCGGTATATGATCTGACAGTGAAGCCGCGCTCATAATACCCTATCCTGTGCCCACGGTAACCGTTGTGTTTTCATATATCATCTGCCTCGCATCCGTGACAGTGGGTATCGTGGGTTATTTCGCCGCAGACACCCTGTCGTGGATGGCCCATCGCATGGCACATCCGCTCGACTGCATCCTTTGAGATGAGACTTTCAAACCGGGAGACTTCGCTGCAGGCCTGTTCCTGTGAAAGCCCGTAATGCGTCAGCATGAGGGCGAGTATCCGGTGCCGTTTTACCAGGAAATCCGTATACTGTTTTCCGCATTCCGACAGGCAGACGCCCCGGTAGGGAATGTGGGTGAGATAGCCGGACTCTGCAAGTTCACTGATGGTCTTTGTGATTGTTGAAGGATCAACCTTAAAGTGGGAAGCAAGGTCATTGGTTTTGACTGACCCGCCGCGCTCAACAAGGTACTTGAGATACTCCACCTTTCTTGGGGAGAGCTCAAGACCCTCAGGAATTTCCATACGTTTCCTCAGTGGGTTGGCGATCCAGAATAAAGTTTGGTATGGCACCAAACTTTTGCATATCCGTTAATTCAGGGGCTTAGCACAAATGAGAGCATGTGAGGGGTTCATGTGTGCTCCCCAACAAATGCGATAACTCCTGAACAGGTAATACGTCATCATCGCTCTAAGCGCAAGGGCGGTAAGGGGGGACAGGCACTGTCCCCTCCTTCATCTTACATGTGCTTTTTATTTCATCTCCTGATAAAAGGAATTCTACAGAACCGAAATTATTTTAGTTACCAGTATCCAATTTCCCCTATGGCGCCAAAGGTACAAAAAGGGGAAAAAAAGAGAGAAAATCCATTTTTGAACTATTACCGGATATGCTTGCCTCTGCTCTTACCAATCAGGATGATTTCATAATAACCTATGAGACAAACCCTGATACTGGTAAACGGGTTTTTCATGTATTGCGGGGGAAATTAATTACCCCGTGTATGCTGGGAACGTTGAAAAACAGGGTTGAACTTCAGCAAGAAGAGGGATGTACAATCATGACAAGGCATTGGAGGCGATTCAAAGGTTCAAATTCCTGCCAGATTATTATGAAGTGAAAGGGTACAGGATGGTGTTGTGATTGAAGTTTTTCAATTTTTTTATCTTCTGATTCATTCAATTTTTTTCACACAAGAATTTTTTTGATATGTCCCATCAATTCTTTACGAACACACATGAGTTGTTGATTATATTTTTTTATCGATCGATAACAATTCCGCATAAACATCAAAAAAGAACAATACATCCGTCATGGATTATTTCCTGTCATCAACTCAACTTTTTTTTCGTTAAAGTAAATTTACATGATTAAATAATCCAATATTATCGCTGGTTTTATAATTCGGGCGATTTAAAGTGCGATCTCAAAAATTTAGTTTCGAAACCTTTTAATTAAGCTCTCACTAAATTTACACTAACCACAAAGAGTTTTAACTCAATGTGCGTGGCATTGCATTTTGAATACTCTCGTGCATTCGCACGTAGGGAGGAGGCTAAATGGAACAAATTGTATTTGGCATTGGAATTACTGCATTGACAGGAGCTCTTGCCACCATAGCCGGTTCTGCGGAAGATACTGAATCCAACATCGGGTCCCAGGGTGACCCGAACTCACAGGTTCAGCTCGCTCCGCAGATGGGTTTCGTGCACCGCATCTTCAACAAGGCGATTGCCGGTGAACCCCCAGCATACGGTCTCTGGTGTGCACTGGGTGCAGGTCTGGCATGGGCTTTTATGGCGATGCAGATCAACGCGGTTCTTGCTATCGTCCTTGGCTGTGTTCTCGCAGTTCTTGTACAGGGCGTCTATGCAACCACCGCGTATCTTGGCAGGACGGCAAGTCTCGCCAAGTTCGGGCAGCCGGTCTACGTGGACATTCTCAAGTCCATGACATCGGTCACCATGGCACATGCCTTCATCGCAATATTCTGTACCGTAACACTCTGTCACCTGATCAACGGTGCACTGGGACACCCGTTCCCGTTGCCGCTGCTCGGCCTGATCTGGGGTATTGCACTCGGTGCAGCAGGCTCTGCAACAGGCAACCCGTACTATGGAAAGGAACGCCAGTACCAGAACCAGAAGTTCGGTGCAGGTGTCCCGATCTCCGCATCGGGTAACATCGTCCGCTACGCTGAAGCCGGTGAGCGCAACTCGCTGGACAACGGATGGTTTACCGCAAAGATTGGCGGTTCCGCATCAGGAGTCTGTTTTGGTCTGATTGTGTTCCTTGAAATCTGGCGTACGATTCTCTTTGAGAAGATCAGCGCCGGCTGGGGTGCAATCATTGTCGGTATCCTGATGATCCTCATCTTCACCGTTATAGACCGGTACATCGAAGTCTGGGCACGCAAGAACTACGGACCATATACAGAAGCCAAGGTGGCATCATGAGCGCAGTCGCAGCAAAACCACAGGCTGGAGGCGCAATGAACCCGACCGCAATGGCGGTTGGCGTCGTTATGCTTCTTATCATCCTCGCACTCTGCTGGTATGTTTCACCAGGTGCCGGTCTGATGGCACTCGTAGGTGTCATCATCGGCGGCGTCCTGATTGGATTCGGTACTCACTTCGTGCCAGTCGGTGGTGCTCCTGCAGCAATGGGGCAGGCACCGGGTATCGCAACAGGTGTTGCAATGCTTGCCGCTGGTGCAGGTCTTGCCGGTCTTTTCGGTGGTGCATGGGCGGCAGAACAGGGCCTTGTCGTTGCAACAATCACCGGTGGAGTCGGTGGCGGACTGATGATGGCTATTACCTGCATGATGGTGAACTTCGTCTATGTTTTCGGCATGGGTATTCCTGCAGCATCAGGTAAAGTCTTATATGACCCCATCACCGGAGACTCACAGAAGGAATTCAAATCCCAGGGAACTGAAGGTCACGGTCTTCCATTTGTATCATTCGTCGGAGGCGTCATCGGGGGTTTTCTCGCAGGCGCTGGCGGTACAATCATTTACCTGCAGCTTCTTAGCCTCTACGAGGCAACGCTCCCGGCCGTTATGGGTCTTCCCCCTGCACAGGTGATTCCAATTGCAGTCGCAGCCGCAGGTATGTTCGCTGTTGGTCTGTTCCTCGTGAATGCAGTGCTGACCGCATATAACATCACGGGAACAATCGAAGGACCCCACGACCCGAAATTCAAGCGCTGGCCACGGGCAATCGTTGCATCCGCTGTCGCATCAGCCCTCTGCGGTTTTGTAGCGATCCTTATCGTTGCAATATGAGGTGTTGAAGATGTCAGTAAAAATTGAAGTAATTGAAGGGGGCATTCCTCACCAGAAGATCATGATTGGGGGACTCGTAAGCACACTCGTGTGCCTCTACCTGACGTACCTCAATGTGCTCACCAACACCGAAATGTTCGCATTCTTTGGTGGACTTGCGATGATTACCGCATTGATCTGGGGGAGCCACACCATCAAGGTGCTGTGCAGTTACGGTATCGGTACCGGTGTGCCGTCAGCAGGTATGATCGCATTCGGTTCCGGAGTTATTGCAATGCTGCTCGCTACCAAATTCGGTATGGCAGCTCCAATCGTCGCACTTGTTCTCGCAGCCGTTATCGGGTTCATTCTCGGGTATATTTCAAATAATATCCTGAACATGAAGATCCCGGCAATGGTTCAGGCACTTACCGAAATGGCAGTAGTTGGTGCGCTGTCCCTTATGGGATTCGCAGCACTGATCACCGGTGGATTCACCTTTGCCGGTCTGACCACAGGTGAGGTCTCGATGCTCGGGATGACGGTGAGCTCTAACCAGATTTCATTCATCGGTGGAGGACTTATCGCCGTTGCATTCCTTCTTGGAGCGATCGCAATCCAGCACCCGTTCAACGCGTGTCTGGGACCTGGCTGGAAACAGGACCGGATGCTCATGTTGACCGCAGAATGTGGTTTCCTGAGCATGATCGTCGCTGCATTCATGTCCTTTGCACTCATCAGCGCGGGATCTGCAATTATATCGCTGATCATTGCGATCCTTGGATGGGCATACACCTACAACCAGTATATCTGCCTGTCAAAGCGCGACGCCGCTGCATGGCTTGATGCAAAACCGATTCCTGATATGGAGGGACTCTAAATGGCATACATTCAGGTACTTCCGGAATACGGGCTTGTTGCTGATCCATTGATCGGTCTTGTGACATCCGCAGGCGAATCACTCTCACCCGTTCTTGAGAAGGTCGCAGCCCTTGAGGCAGTGAGCGCCGATCTGATCAACATGCTTTCCGGTGAGGGTAACTACCTCGCGTCGTTCCCCAACAGGGAGAATGGTCTTGCAATCGGTGGTGTTATCACTTCATTCTGGTACGGGCTTGCAATCGGACTATTCATTGCCGGAATCATTGCATTCCAGCTGATCAAGGTGGGTTGATATGGCACAAAAGAAATCACCAGCAAGTGGCTGGCCACTCGTCAAGGGAGACTTTATCTCAGGTGACGCCAACAGCCCCGTGGCTGTTGTCACCATGGGGTCACACCTCGACGAAAAGGGCATCTGTGACGCAGGCGCCGCACTGTGCGGTTCCTGTAAGACTGAAAATCTCGGTCTTGAAAAGGTCATCGCCAACATCGTCGCCAACCCCAACATCCGCTTTATGCTCTGTTGCGGTACCGAAGTCAAGGGTCACCTCGCCGGCCAGACCATGATCGCTCTCCACAAGGGCGGCGTGAAAGAAGGCAGGGTCGTCGGCGCTGAAGGCGCTATCCCCTTCATCGAGAACCTCAAGGACGAAGCCATCAAGCGCTTCCAGGAGCAGGTCGAATGCGTCAACATCATGGAAAGCGAAGACCTCAACGCAATCAAGGCAAAAATCAACGAACTGAAAGCCCGTGACCCGGGTGCGTTCGCTGCTGATGCCATTGTCGTCGAGGTCAAGGAAGCCGGCGGTGGCGTTGAGGAGGCAGGTGGAGAAGTTGCCCCGATCTCCGGTGAGATAGCGATCATTACTGCCCGCTTGAAGATCATCGAGAAGATGGTGACGGATATCGGATACCGGGACAAGTTTGCCGCCGGGGTCTATGCAGGTAAGATCGAAGGCCTGATGATCGGTCTGATCATCTCGTTCGCCCTGGTCGGATTCCTGATGATGAGGTGATAGAGATGGCAGAAGAAGCAAAGACTACAGGACCAGTCAGGATGGTTGCGATCGAGAATATGGTGGAAAACATCCGCTATAAATCACAGATCCTGGCACGGACGAACAAGATTGACTCGGCAGTAACCGCAACCGGTTTAATCGGGTTTACAGCAGGATTGCTCTGTGCACTGATCCTGATTTTAGTGCCGGCATTACTGGTGGGATGAGGTGAACAAAATGGCACAAAAGAAATCACCAGC
>PLLR01000070.1 GCA_003141335.1 Methanoregula sp.
GCCGGATGGATGCACTCACGCAGAAGATATACTCTGCTGAGTTCTCCAAGGGTAAGCTCTTTGACAGGTATGGAGGAAAACCCGTACGAGTGGCACGTGATGATGTAGCCGCACTTATGATCGAGAAGTACGACTCGAAAATTATGTACGAGTTTGACACCCGGCCGGTTGTCTGTCGCTGTGGTAATAAAGTTAAAGTCAAGATCCTGCATGACCAGTGGTTCTTAAAATACAGCGACCCTGCATGGAAAAAGCAGGTCAGCGACCACCTTGAGGACATGGCTCTGGTACCACCCGAAGTCCGGCTTGAATTTGATCGTACCGTGGACTGGCTCAGGGACTGGGCGTGTACCAGGCGTGTCGGTCTTGGCACACGGTTCCCGTGGGATACAACACAGCTGATCGAACCTCTCTCGGATTCAACCATCTACATGGCATATTACACCATCGCCCATAAAATCCGGGAGATTGAACCAAAACTCCTTACTCCGGAAGTTTTTGACTACATCTTCCTCGGGAAAGAGTCCCCTGACCTTCCCGAGAAGAAGAAACTGGATGCGATGCGAAAAGAGTTCCTCTACTGGTACCCGTACGACTTCAGGTTCTCGGCAAAAGACCTGATCTCAAACCACCTCACGTTCCAGCTCTTCCACCATGTCACGATCTTCCCAAAGGACAAACTCCCGCAGGGTATGGTCGTATTCGGGATGGGCCTCCTCAATGGCGCGAAAATGTCGTCTTCAAAGGGCAACGTCTTCTTACTTGAAGATGCTGTAAACGACTTCGGTGCCGACACGGTGCGCATGTTCCTGATGGGCAGTGCCGAACCCTGGCAGGACTTTGACTGGAGAAACGAACTGGTTTTATCAACAAAAAAGCAGATCGAACGGTTCTACAATACCGTGCTCGAAGCAAAAGACGCAAACGGTGAGCCGCATGATATCGATCGCTGGTTGATCAGCCGAATGCAGTCGCACATCGAGCGGACCACTGCTGCACTTACAAACTTCCAGACCCGTCAGGCATTGCAGGAAGCGTATTTCGGGATCGAGACCGATCTCAAATGGTACCGCCGCCGGCTCCCTGAGGACTGCGATGGAAGCCGGGAGTTGCATACGCTCTGCTCGGTCTGGGTCCGGCTCCTTGCCCCGTTCATCCCGTTCACGGGAGAACATCTCTGGAAGGAACTCGCAGGTGAAGGGCTCGTTTCGTTTGCTCCATGGCCGGTCGCGGATAATAAACTGGTCAACACCAGGATCGAACTTGCCGAAGAGCTCCTCTCCCGCACGGTTGAGGATATCGAATCGATTCGGAAACTTATCCAGATAACGCCGAAATCTATCACAATCGCTATTGCACCTGCATGGAAGTACGAGATTTTCCTCCTCATCACCAGGGCACACGATCGGAATACGGTGATCAAGGAGATCATGAAGGATGACGCAATGCGCAGGCGGGGTAAGGAAGCAACTGACGCAGCGAAGCAGTGCACGACACTTATCCACCGCCTGCCCCCGCACGTTATCGAACCCCTCACAAGAGAGCCAATCAAAGAGCTGGATATCTTTGAAGCGGCGAAGGGATTCCTCGAAAAAGAGTTCGGTGTACCGGTCCATGTCACGGCTGCCGAATCAAGTGAACATGCAAAAGCTGCTACAGCATTGCCATTCAAACCGGCGATTGTTATTGAATAATAAATACCCTGTTGAGGGCGTTTATCATAATTTTTTTAGTGCAATTCTGTTCTCTGGTTGCAGCAAAACCGGGGGTTTCAGTATAAGGAATTCCAAAGATCGGAAAACCCCAACAGACAGGATTGATGATTTTTTATGTCCACAAACAAGATATACCGAAGGATAATACTCTGTTCTCAGGAAATATCATGAAAAAACGATTCCGGATTTATCTGATAATAGCAGGATTTCTTCTTATGATGAGCATGTCTGGTATTGTCACCGCAGCAGGTCTGGCAAATGCCTGGACAGAACGCACTCCCGCAGACACCCCATTTTCCGGCGTTATGTTTTCAAAGGATGATTCAACAGTATATGCCGGTGGCAGCCAGATATTTGTCCGCTCATGGAATGGTGATAAACACTGGTGGGGTTGGTCTGGAACCATTGCTTCCATGAGTGCGGATGGAAACTATGTTATTTCAGCTGTCGACACCCACATCCACCTGATCGACAAAAATGGCAGTGAGTTATGGATCGTGGGAACGAATACGCCAGTTCGTGCAGTTGCGATCTCAAGCGATGGTTCTTTAATTGTAGGCGCTGACGACAGCGGGAATATTTTTTCATGGGGAACAAAAGATGAAAGCCGGGGTATGATAAAAACGGACCTTGTTAAACAGATTGCAATCTCTCCCTCGGGAACACTCATCGTTGTCACCACAGAAGCAGGTATTACATATTTTACAGGTATTACATATTTTACAGGTATTACATATTTTACACCCCAGCTGACCCAAATCTGGGTGGATAATAAATCAGGGAGTCTTGAATCGTTCATCGAGATCTCTTCCGATAGTTCCACGGTAATTACCTCCGGCGGAAACAGGGTCTCATCCCATACGAGTAGTGGTGTTCTTAACTGGAGGAAGGATGTAACCCAAAACGCTATCATCGACATGGCCTGCTCTGATGACTGCACCACGATTGTACTTGGCAGTCAGGACGGAAATGTGTGGGTTCTCAACCAACTTGGCCAGGTACAATGGAAGTACCAGGCCGGTTCGTGGATCAATGGTGTAGGGGTATCACATGACGGATCTATTATTGCCGCAGGTACCCTTGACAGGAATCTGTATATCTTTAACCAAGCGGGACAACTGCTGGCAAAAACCAGGACTGACACCGTCATACAGCCGCGATCGGTTGCAGTGAGTGGAGACGGCAAACACATCGTCGTAGCTGATCAAATTGCCCTTTACGGGTTTGAACTCGTTGGGGTGCCGGAGGAAACTTCAAGGGAAACATACACTCCCTCAACCCTGTTTTCTACCACAATTACTACCCCGGTCCCCATCAACACAACCCTGCCAATAACCATTTCCTCCACGAAAGTGACAACTCTTCCGGTGACAACCAGCACTCCAAAATCAGCACTCAACCCGTGTCTGGCCATCGCCGCGTTATCAGGACTGCTGTTTATGGTCAAACGACGTAATAATTGAAGCAATTTATCGCGAGTGATTAAAAAAAGGGAAAAGAGTAAAATTTTTTAAAATTAAAAAAATTTAATCCTTGCACCAACGGCCGCCCCGCACCCTCCGCAGAATTTCGTTGTCGCACTGACCGGAGCTCCACAGGTTGTGCAGGTTTTCCCAACAGGTTGTGGAGGTGCAAAAGAAGCGGGGAACAGGGATAGCACGGGCGTTCCGCAAATCCCACAAAATTTTTCCGTGCCGGTGATTGGACTCCCGCACGCTGCACAGACCAGAAGAGATGCCGGTGGAGTCAGAGGTTGCACTTGGGGAGATGGAGGCTGGTACTGAACTTGCGTTGCCGGTGAATCATCTACTACTTTTGCAAGGCATTTGCTACAGAACTTATCACCGGGGTTGATCGGATTTCCGCACGACCGGCACAACCGGATCCCGGATAGTTGCGCTGGATGTGGTGAAGGTGGTGTGGTAAATGACTGGGGTGGTGGGGGTGGCGAGGGTGAGACCGGGGGAACTGGCGCCTGATACGGTGCCGAGGCGATCATGGAATCATCCACCACTTTTGCAAGGCATTTGCTACAGAACTTATCACCGGGTTTGATCGGGTTTCCGCATGACCGGCACAACCTGGCCCCGGGAGGTTGCGAGGGTTGAGAAGGAGGTGCAGTGAACTTGAGAGGATGGGGTAAGGGAGGGGGTGGGGCAATACTACTGCCGCTCGCTCCGCATACACCACAAAATCTTCCCTTTTCGGCATGCGGTGAGCCGCAGGAGGCACATATACTGACTGAAGCAGGAACAGATATACCGGGTGCAGGTGGTGTCGTGAGGGGATGTTCTCCTGCGGGGGACCCGCAGATCCCACAGTACTTCTCATCAGAACCAAAGGGGCTGCCGCAGGAGCTGCAGAGCACCCGCACGACTGGCTCTGCAGGTACCTGCGGAGATGCCGGCGGGGCTTGCTGGGATTGAGGCGGTTGAGGGGGAATCTCGGGCGCGGGTACTGGTGCCGGTGCAGACACAGGTGACGTTGCCCGTGCAGGCATTGTTGCCAACTGGACTTCTTCCAATTGGGACGCCCCGCAGTTCCGGCAGAATTTTGCTGAGGGGGGGACAACGGGTTTCCCACATTCAGGACAGAATGTCATAGTAATCACTACAGAGTGGTTGAACGTGGTACATAAAGAGCATTCCATTTTGACCGGACAAAAAACCCAATGAAGGATAAAAAAAGGGTAAAAATCAGAGATGCTGTGTCGCGACGAGCGGGGCATATTTTTTTACCATCGCAAGGACAACCGGGAAGTTTTCTTCTGTACAATAGAGAACAACAGGACTTATCAGGTATTTTGAGCGAAAGACCATGCTGAGCACGCTGCGGTACACAGATACATACCGCACGTTTTTCCATATGAGTATATTGTTCTCTTGCGACATCGCAAGCAGCCCCGCACCAGTTCCTGACATAGAGCCGAGCACTACCGAACCCCCGGTGGAGACCCGGTCGAGCGCCCGTGTCGTATTGCCCGCCTTATGAGCGACCCCTTCGTCACTGATAAAAAATTCAGTTTCAAGCCCCCCACCCGTTGCCAGCTGTAGCACAAGCATGATAAGGAGCATCAGCAAAGACAGCCCGGTACTGATGATCAGGAACATGAGGAGCAGGTCCCATTCTCCGCCGGTAATGATGGAAAGGAAACCCCCCATCACAATCCCAATGCCCAGCGGGATAAAGATACACTGCAGCACCAGATATGGGTTCGTGATAAGCGGTATCTTACGCTTCCAGTTCAGTAGTTCTGCAGGTGTTCCTGCCTGAACCCGGGCATCTGCAGGTCTGAAATTTCCGGTTGGTGGAGCAATTGCCGCCCCACAGCCGGTACAAAACCGATGACCTGCAGGCACCTCGCTTCCGCATGTTTCACAGATCGTCATAGAACCCAACAGTTACTCAGGCACACTCTTTACCCGCTTCACGCGTTCCTTGGTAGAAAACCCGGTGATGGCGTCCAGGTATTTCCGGAACCTTTTGTTGGTGTCCAGGATAACTTCATCGCTGACACTGATATCGGATTCCGTATCGATGATAACCGATTTTTCACCAGTCCCAACAGATACATCGAGACGTTTGAGCGCGCCGGACTTTATCCGGTATCCTTTGGCAGTCTTTTCCGGCTCTACACCGAAACAGGTCTTGAGCTCAGCAACGATCCGGGTTTCGAGATCTTTTGTCAGTCCGCGTTTGATTGGATACTCCTGCATACTATTTTTTAGGTAGTGCGTGTATGTTAATCTAATGACGGAAGACGCCCCTGAGTTTAATACTGATATGCTTTCACGGCTCGATACTATCCACAACGACCTTATCGAGATAAAACCGAAAAAAGACATCAATGTCATCTCAAAACCGCTTCCCATGAATGGTGCTTCGGTGCTGATTGGCTTTCCGGGGAGCGGGCTTGTCGGTACCATCGCACTGCAGTATATGGTCGATCAGCTGGAGTTTAAGCAGATCGGCACCATGACTTCGAAGTTTTTTCCCCCGCTTGCAATGATGAACAAAGGCGTGATCAATGACCCGGTCAGGATCTATATTAAAAACGATATCGCGGCCATAGTCGCTGATATTCCGATCCACCCCATGATCTGCTACGAGACCTCACGCGACATTATCGACTGGCTCGCACAGTTCAAGCCAAAAGAGGTGGTGACAATCGCAGGTATCATCACCAACGAACCGGAGAAACGGGTCTTTGGTGTTGCTACAACTGCTGACGCACTCAAGCGGATCGAGGAACTCACCCTGTTACTGCCGATTGGGAGTATATCGGGAATAGCATCCAGTCTCCTGACGGAATGTAAAGCCCGTGGCATCACAGGATACGGACTTCTTGGTGAGACCGTGAATGCTCCGGATCCGCGTTCATCAGCAGCTACGATTGAAGTGCTCAATAAAATGTACAATCTTGGGATCGATATTCAGCCCCTCATAGATCAGGCAGTTGAAATTGAGCAGAGTATGGGCAAACTCGCAGAAGAAGTACAACAGTCCGCCGAGCAATCGCCGAAAAAAGATCTGCCAATGTATGGGTGATTCAAAATGAAGTGTGCTGCGTTAACCGGAATCTCACCTGATATAATTAAGGATCTCAAGACGGGAAGACCCCGTACTATTGAGCTGCAGAGCACGCATAACATCGTGACCATCGCAGAAGTCGAGCCTGGTCCTAAAACACATATTTTCATGACCTCAATTGATCTCGCGGACTTAAGTCCGGGCGATCCAGGCATCTGCGCATATGTACTTGCAACCAACATCACAATGAAGCGTATTGTGGAGTTCTCACATGGCTCGTATTTCGAAGAGCGGGAGCGGATGTCTGCCCGCGTTCAGGTGAAGTACTGTGCATCATCGGTAGTGAAAGAAGTTTTCCACAAAGGAATGACCTCCCCTACAGCTGTTGAGGTGCTTAAGTCCTCGTGCTACCACGCGGGATAAAAAAAACTATAATTCTGCTTTTTTTAATGCCTTTATAAAAAAACTGGATTACGATTTCCTTAAAACGATGAATCCGGTTCCGATTGCACCCAAAATCACCCATATGCCAACCGGGGATGCCGGTGTAGGGGTAGCACTCGGCCAGGGAGTCGGCACTTTTGCGGTGGACTTTATGGTGGTAGTAGTTTTTAGTATGGTTGCTGTAGGAATTGTAGTTACGAGGGTTGTATCTGTGACTTCTGGACTGAGAGTTGCATAAACATCCGTCCTCGTACCAAGTGAGACGGAGATCCGGTTTGACCAGTCCTGATAGCCGGTTTTTTGCACTACAACGCGGTAATCTCCACGAGTAATATTGTATAGAGTAACAGGTGTTTTTCCCTGATACACTGTATTCAAAAAAACGGCCGCATTTGAAGGATTCGACTCGATATAAATACTGCCATTGGTGATTGCTTCGGTGGTCGTTGTAGTCAGGGTGGCTGTCAGGGTGGCAGAAACCGTACTGGTTGCATTATCACTTACTATCACGCTCTGGGTGTAGTCTTGGTATCCCGTCTGTCGTAATAAAACGATATGGGATCCACTGGTAACACTTTCGATTTTTGCCGGTGTTGTTGTTCCTGTACTGGTACCATCCAGATAGACCAAAGCTCCGGGAGGAGAGGAACTCACCGAAATGTTACCAACAGCAGATACCGCAACCGGGAGGAGGAGGATCACGCAGAACAGACAAAGTATGAAAAATATTTTTTTCATAGCACTACTTCCCTATTTTCTGATAA
>PLLR01000071.1 GCA_003141335.1 Methanoregula sp.
AGATTTGCATTATTGGCATCGATATTGATCCCTTTGCTTATCAGATCAAGTGCCTCTTCATAGTGCCCGGATTCAGCGAGTCCGAGCGCCTTATCTGACAATTCCCGGGCATCTGGCATGATAAGCTAGTGTCGCGGTTGAAACCGATGAACGTTCTCATGATTGAGCCGGAGAGAAAAATCTATGAACGCTTGCTATCACGCTCTTTTTTCAAGTCCTGGAGGAATGCAATGAGTTCATCGGGATTTTCATAGACATCCCGTTTCATCCGTTCCATCTTGGTCAAACCCTCGCCGGTCAAGGAGCGCCCGCACATCCCGCAATATTTGAGCGTCGGGCCGTTTACCGTTCCGCAGTCCGGACACTGGAGCGGTTGCATTGCGGTAGATTTCTTCTCATATTTCCGTTTCGGTTGAACCCCGGTCACTTCCCGTTTTGAGTTTGCGATATCTTCCTCACCGGGTTTTGCGTACCGTTCGATCATGGGTGAATAGGACCGCCCCCATTTCTCCATGCAGATATGAGATATCGGTCGGCCCTTGTTGCTGTCATGAGTGATGGATGCCCGCCGGAACTGGTGCAGTTTTATGCGAGTGGGGTCGATCCCCTTTTCCTTAACTTTCTTCCTCAATCGCCGGATCAGGTTCTGCGCAGTATCATAGTTGAACTGTTCGCCTTGTGCTGTCACGAATACCGGGTTGTTGCCAAGCGGTTCACCGGGATATTCGTTTCTCCAAGCAGTGAGGTATTCCCGGCAGGCGGTCAGCGGCACTTTTCGCGGAATCCCGGTCTTCTGATCGGTCTGGGCAGTGACCATATCAGGTACATCGAAGTTGAGATCCTTCCAGCTCATCATTGCCATCTCTTTTGTCCGGAACCCACCATCATACAGCATCGCGATGAATGCCCGGTCCCGCACGGTAGGGCAACAGGAAAGGACCGTTCTTACTTCTTCCTCTGTCAGGATATCTCCCGGCCCGAACGTCATCTTGTCAGTTTTCGGAAGATTGATTTTTTTGATCTCATCAAGGGGAAGGGACGAGCGCCCGGAGGTGATGAGCCATCCAAGAAAAGAACGGAGGGTGAGTACATAGAGAAATGCCGTGTTGGGTTTGCGGTCTGTCCGTACCGTATTGATTCCTTTGAATACGCTCTTAAGATTCCAGTCAGCGAACGGCTTATCGATAACCTGACGCCAGGTAAAAAGTATTTCCACGATGCTGCGAATCCGGGCTGCGCCCGTCCCTTGCTGGGCCCTGGCCATATCGATGTATTCTTGAACGATTTCTTTATCTGCGGGATTGTATTTATGTATCAGGCGGTCAATATGATGATCAGCTATGCGTCTATACCTTGTGGGATCTGGCATTACTACGGTATCTTACGCTGCGCATAATTAAACATTCGTAATAAGGTGGTCAGGTTGACTACATTTTATAGAGTAAGGAGGTTCGGATTCATTTGCATGATGTAAAAGTTCCCAGTGTCAATATTGGAGTCGTAGGTCATGTCGATCACGGCAAGACCACACTCGTTAACGCACTCACCGGGACATGGACAGACCGGCACAGTGAAGAGATGAAGCGTGGCATATCAATCCGTCTTGGATATGCCAACGCAACTTTTTACCGGTGCGAAAAGTGCGAAGGTACTGACGCCTTTTCGACCAGCCCCGATTGTCCGGTCTGCGGCGGAAAGGGAACACCGTTTCGTTCGATATCCTTTGTCGATGCACCGGGGCATGAAACGCTCATGGCAACAATGCTTTCCGGTTCTGCATTAATGGACGGGGCGATGCTGGTCATCGCTTCAAGCGAGAAGTGCCCTCAACCGCAAACAAAAGAGCACTTGATGGCGCTGGAACTCGTCGGCATAAAAAATATCGTGATTGTCCAGAGCAAGATCGATGTGGTCAGCCAGAAAGAGGCAATTGACAACTACCACGAGATCAAAAATTTCATTAAAGGAACAATTGCCGAGAACGCACCGATCATTCCGGTTTCTTCGCAGAAAGGGATCAATATCGGCGCTCTCGTGCAGGCGCTCGATCAGACAATTCCTGAACAAGTGAGGGAGCCAAACACCGAACCTGTAATGCTTATAGCCCGTTCATTTGATGTGAACAAACCAGGCTGCAACTGGAAGGAGGTGAAAGGTGGCGTCGTAGGAGGGTCTCTTATTCGGGGCATCCTCCGCGAAGGCGACGATATCGAAATCCGACCAGGCAGACAAACCCAGATCGAAAACAGGATAAAATGGATTCCCATCACTACGAAAGTAATATCGATCAATGCCGGTTCCAGCAAAGTCACTGAGGCAACTCCCGGCGGACTCCTTGGTGTTGGAACACGACTCGATCCGGCGCTGACAAAAAGCGACGCGCTTGCCGGCCAGGTACTGGGCCACGAAGGTAAACTTCCCCAGGTATGGGACAAAATCCGGTGCCGTGTCACGCTCATGGAGCGGGTTGTGGGTGCCACAAATGAGCTCATTATTGAACCGTTGAAACACAGTGAACCGCTGATGCTCTCGGTGGGAACCGCGGTTACCGTAGGTGTAGTCAGTAATACTAAGAAGGACACTATTGAGATTCAGCTGAAGCGACCTGTATGTGCAGAACTGGGTTCAAAGATCGCCATCAGCCGGCAGGTGGGAGCACGCTGGCGCTTAATCGGGATGGGTGTGCTGATCGAGTGAAGATCCTTCTGGACGCCAACGCACTCATGATGCCGGCGCAGTTCCAGATCGATCTCTTTGATGAGCTCTGCACACTTCTCGGTGCATTTGAGCCGATCGTGCTATCAGGTGTTATCCGGGAGCTGACCGGGCTCTCCCTGGCAAAAGGACGTGATGGTGCCGCGGCAAGGCACGGACTTGTACTGGGTGAGAAGTGTACAATCGTGGAAAGCGGGGATCTAAAATCAGAATCTGTCGATGCACAGATGATTGAATATGCAGCCCGGAATGCATGCATGGTAGTTACCAATGACAGGCGTATAAGGGATGCACTGTTTACACGTGGTATCGGTGTGATATCAATGAGAAAGCAGAAAAAACTGGAGATATTGCGGAGGTAAAGTATGTATCATAGGTTGATGCTTGAGGACAAGGTACGGGTACCCCCCCAGCGACTGGGCGATAAACTTGAAAAAGTGATTCTTGAGGTCCTGCAGGAGCAGCTTGAAGGCAGCATTGATAAGGAGATCGGGATCTTCATCTGCGTGACGAAAGTCCAGGATGTCGGAGAGGGCGAACTCGTGCCCGGTGACGGCGGCGTCTATTACGATGTAAAATTTGAAGCTATGGTGATTCGGCTTGCACTCCAGGAAGTCATTGAGGGACTTGTTGTCGAAACGACAAGTTTTGGGGCTTTTGTCAGCCTCGGTCCCATAGATGCGATGCTGCATGTAAGCCAGATCTCTGACGAGTACATTAACTACGATGAGAAGAACGCCCGGCTTATCTGCCAGGAGTCCAAACGGTTCATCGGAGTCGGAGATGTAGTTCGTGTCCGGGTAGTGACACTCTCACTAAACGAGCGAGAGCCACGTGACAGCAAGATCGGACTCACCATGCGACAGGCAGGACTTGGGACAGCACTCTGGCTTGAAGAGGAGATGAACAAGGAGAAAGAGAAAGACCAGAAATCCTCCACTGCACCAAAAGAGGCAGTAAAGGAGAAGGGCAAGAAAAAGGGGAAGGAACATGCCTCCGGCGAATAAGAAAAAGCAGGGAAAAGTCTGCCGTGACTGTCACCGTGTGGTGGATGGCGAGAACTGCGTAATCTGCGGCACGACAAATCTGAGTGATGACTGGTCTGGTTATCTTGTCATTATCGATCCGGAAAATTCTGAAGTTGCAAAACGGATGAATATCAAACTTCCGGGACGCTACGCGCTGAAGGTCCGCTGATGCTAACTCTTCCCGAAGAGCACCGGAAGCTTTTCCAGGAACCCTTTGGGGAACTGTACCGGAACATTGATGAGATTATCCCAAAAATCACCCACAGCATTGTATACGCTGTCGGAGATGTTGTTACCCACAACCTCCAGAAGAGGGGCATCACCCCAGCCATTGCAGTTGTTGACGGTTATACCATGCGCTCACCATGTACACGGATGCCGGTACTTCGGGGCGAGTGTATCAGAGTGAAAAATCCAGCTGGTACATTAACCGATGACCTGATCCGCACACTCGATCATGCTATCATGCATCCACCGGTCACGGTCATGGTTGATGGAGAAGAGGATCTCGCGGTGATTCCACTGGTGATCGCTGCTCCAAACGGCACAATCGTGTTGTACGGACAGCCACATCAGGGAGTAGTGCTCCGTACGGTAGACCTTGCAGCAAAAGAGACTGCCCGCCGTCTTTTGAGTCATTTTATCCGCTCTGATGCGTGAATTTTCATTTTTTCCAGGGTATACCATGCATTCCCTTTTTGAGGATTATTTTTTGCACTCCATGTGAGGCTCATATTATAAATAACCCGGTTTCCAATAATTACAGGATATCGATGGACTTTGAGATCACCAGCGATAAAAGAAATGAGCTTTTATCCAGAAGAGAGGTTCAGTTTAACCTCAAATACGATGGTGCAACCCCCTCCCGTATGCAGATTATTGGCAAACTATGCGCCCTGCTCAATGTAAAAGAGCAGCAGATAACCCTTGACACGTTGCACAGCAGCTTCGGTAAAACAGAAATTACCGGTTCGGCACGCATCTATGACAATGAAGAGGGCAGGAACAAAACCGAGCGCCCATATCTTGCAGCGCGCGGGATGCCCAAGCCAAAGGAAGAGGGAGCTGCGT
The DNA here is from genome assembly GCA_003141335.1 of Methanoregula sp. Lineage (GTDB taxonomy): Archaea > Halobacteriota > Methanomicrobia > Methanomicrobiales > Methanospirillaceae > Methanoregula. Next base: position 4,815 of record PLLR01000071.1, read on the forward strand.
AACAATGGCTGCAGCAAAGAAAGCAGCAGCCGCGAAGGGGCAAAAGAGGGGCGCGTACTTCAAGGTTGACGGCGCGAAGGTCACCACTAATAAGAAATACTGCCCACGTTGCGGACCCGGGGTCATGATGGCGGATCATAAGGACCGGACCACATGCGGCAAGTGCGGATATACTGAATTCAGAAAATAAGATTCAATGCCTGTTTTTGGGCAGATACTTGGAATTGAGGGGACAGCATGGAACCTCAGTGCCGCCCTTTTTGATCGAGATCTCATCTCACTTGTTTCCCGACCCTATAGCCCGGCTCATGGGGGTATCCACCCGCGTGAGGCAGCGCAGCATCATGCATCGGTAATGAAGGAACTCGTCTCTTCTATCCTTAAGGATCCTGATAAGATCACGGGTATTGCATTCTCGCAGGGACCGGGGCTTGGACCTTGCCTGCGGACAGTTGCAACTGCAGCTCGATCACTTGCGCTGGCACTGGACGTTCCCCTGGTAGGTGTCAACCATTGCGTCGCTCACGTGGAAATCGGGTGTTTTGCCACCGGTTGCCGTGATCCGATCGTTCTCTACGCAAGTGGGGCGAATACTCAGGTGATCGGGTACCTGAACGGCCGGTACCGGATCTTTGGTGAGACACTCGATATCGGCATTGGTAATGCACTCGACAAATTTGCTCGGTCAAAAGACCTCCCTCATCCCGGTGGTCCGATCATTGAAACGCAGGCAAAACTTGGAAAGTACAGAGAGCTGCCTTATACTGTCAAGGGAATGGATCTCGCTTTCTCTGGCCTGGTTTCAGCGGCAAAAGACAGTAAGGCAACCCTGCCCGATGTCTGCCACAGCCTGCAGGAGACGGCATTTGCGATGTGTGTTGAAGTGACCGAGAGGGCGATGTCACTTGCCGGAAAAAACGAGGTGCTCCTTGTCGGGGGTGTTGGAGCAAACCGGCGGTTGCAGGAAATGCTCCGGGTGATGTGTGAGGAGCGCGGGGCGCAGTTCTATGTTCCCGAACAGAAATATCTCGGGGATAATGGGGCAATGATAGCCTACACGGGAAAACTGATGCTGGAGAACGGGTTATCTCTTCCCATTGAATCCTCGCAGATCAAACCCTCTTTTCGCTCGGATGAAGTCGAAGTGACATGGAAATACGAGATCCCTCGAGCGGGCAACGATATTTTTCCGGGTTACATGACCCAGAAAAGGGGTGCAGAAGCTGTTGTCACGTTCCGGAACGGCACTGCAGAGAAGCGCCGTATCCCGAAACTGTACCGTGTACACGCACTTGACAACCGACTCATTGCAGAGCGGACCCGGGCGGAGGCGCGGCTGATTGCCGCTGCACGCAAAGGGGGCGTTCCCACGCCCATCATGAGCGATATCACTGCAGATACCATTGTGATGGAGCAGGTACGGGGGACGCTGCTTACCCAGAATCTCACAGAAGCAGCAGTTCACAAAGCGGGGCGAATGGTCGGCAAGCTGCATACATCGGGAATTATGCATGGCGATCTCACGACCAGCAACATGATCCTGCGTGAGGAGGACGGTGCGTGCGTACTGATTGATTTTGGGCTTGCACAGGTAAATTCCGAGATCGAACAGCGAGGGGTGGATATACATGTCCTGTTCCAGACGCTGGAGAGTACAGCACCTGAACATGCTGATGCCCTCAAAGCAGCGTTTGCATCGGGATATGCAGAGACATTTGTGGGGGCTGCAGATGTCATCACCCGTGAGCATGAGATTGAACTGAGGGGAAGATATCTATGAAACTCACGATGGTTACCAGCAACACCAATAAGGCAAGAGAGGTTGAGGAATTCTTTGGCGGTTTTCTTGATGTGACATTTGTTCCGCTTGAAATTCCTGAACTCCGCTCTGATGATGTGGAGATTATCTCCCGACAGAAGGCACAATACGCGTACGATCATCTCCTCACACCGCTTATCGTCGATGACACCAGCTTTTCCATCGATGCCCTGAACGGATTTCCCGGCCCGTATGCCGCTTATGTGCTGCACTCGATCGGTAACACCGGCATTCTTAAACTTATGAAAGATGTGGAGAATCGCAACGCACACTTCACGACAGTGATTGCATTCGCGGATGAACAGGGCATCCGTCACTTTTCCGGAACCATCCACGGCAAGATCATCACGGTCCCCCGTGGAGGTGGGGGATTTGGGTATGACCCGATCTTTGATGTGGATGGGCGGACACTCGCAGAGCTGACACTTGAAGAAAAAAGCAGAATCTCTCACCGTGCGCTGGCGCTTACCGCATTCCGGGATTGGTTCATGCAGGAATACAGACCATTAAAGACTGATACAAACGGTTAATAAGTCTTACAGCGTTGTTATAAGGGCAGACAGGAGTGTATTTCTATGGCAAAATTCCCCGAAGCCGAAGCCCGGTTACTCAATGTGAAAATATGTATGCATTGCAACGCCCGCAATGCGATCCGCGCAACCAGCTGCCGCAAGTGCGGTTACCAGAACCTGCGCCCAAAGAACAAGGAAAGAAAGGCGTAATTTTTTTTCCTCAATATTTTTTTTCGTTTTTATCCGTTTTTATGACGTTTTAAAAAAATCTGAGTATTAAAAATCATGCCGAGTAGTAGGTCACCCGTTTTCCTTTCTTTGCATATTCTCCGGCGAATGTTTCGATGTTGCGCTTGTACCCGATACGATCAACAAAGCCCAGTTCACGCAGTTTCTCACGTACCCGCATTACATCCACCTCATCCGCCCAGTCTTTTGAATAAACATAGATAACTTTTCGGTTGTCACGCGATTCCGGATTCGGTTTTGACGTGCTCACTTTTGCAGATATACCGAGCTCGAGTGCCACGGTCGCGTTTCGAACCTTCATCCATGCTTCATCCGCCAGTCCCGGCTCTTGGAAAATCAGCCATTTACCAGCATTTTCATCCTCGATCGCCTCCGGAGCGCTGCCCGGAGCGTCCTGTACAATCCAGTACATCTGCGTGGTCTTTGTCGGGATCACCCCTTCGCCGTGGCGGAGCATCTCATAGATTGTGTCAATATCGGAAAATCGTTTTAATATTACCTCTGCAAGCTGCGGATATTCATGGGAAAACTCCTCAAAAATCACGGAAAGTTCCGCTTTGAAGTCAACACCGCCTTCGACCAGTGCATAAAGGTACTTGTCCTGCGTCTGGAGCCCCCGGTTCAGGGAGTGCTCGAAGATGCCGTATGCCACATCAGCCAGCGCTTCGGGATCGACTTCAGCCATGCGTACCAGTCAGATGTCAGCAAGAAAATAGTTTCTGTATTGATCCTGCGGTGCACACATGCACCATACCCGCTCTGCAGATAAACATGGGGTAAATAACCGTTAATCGGTGCAAATTTTGCTCCGCTTTTTGCCATTTTCGATTGTTTTAAGAGCGTCGATAACGAAAGTGTACTAATTATGGAATGGAAACGTGACTGGGGCCTTACCGGTAGAGTCTGGCTGACGATGTTCTTATTATTCATCCTCTACCTGGTGTTTATGACGATACTCCTGGCGTTCGGAGCTGGTCTCTGGTTGATAGTAGTATTAGCTGTAGGGATGGGATTTGTCCAGTATTTCTTCTCTGACAAACTTGTCCTCTGGTCAACCGGGGCACGGATTTTGGAAGAGGATGAATACCCTGAACTACACCGGACCGTGGAGAAGCTCTGTAAGGAAGCAGACCTCCCCCTTCCCAAGGTTGCCATCATGCAGAGCCCGGTACCTAATGCATTTGCAACAGGAAGAAGTCCCAAGCATGCTGTAGTCGCATGCACAGATTCGATCATGCGTCTCTTAAATAAAGATGAACTCGAGGCAGTGCTCGCCCATGAACTTGCACATGTGAAAAACCGGGACATCCTGACCATGACGATGGCCAGTTTTATTGCGATGATCGCATCGATGATTATGCAGAGCTTTTTCTTTTCCGCTATGTTCGGTGGACGTAACCGGGAAGGAGGGGGCGGAGGGATCATTGTCTGGATAGTCTCGATCATTGTTTACGCTGCCAGTACGCTGCTCATTCTTGCACTTTCCCGGTACCGCGAATTTGCTGCAGACCGCGGCAGTGCCTATATCACAAAGAATCCAAGGGCACTGATGTCAGCATTAAGCAAAATCAGTGGACGGATGGAAGTGGTGCCTGTTGAAGCAAAGGCAAAAGTTGAGGGTGCAAACGCGTTCTTCATCATCCCGGCACTCTCGGGAAATACCATCATGGAGCTCTTCTCCACCCACCCGCCGCTCGAAAAGCGGCTCGCAAACCTGGCGGAAGTTGACGCTGAAATGCATGGGTACTAATACAACCGGCTTCAAATTTTTTTTATTCAAATTAATCTTTTTAAAATCTTTTGATTACGAAAATTCTTTTTAAAAATTCCCCTATACACCATTTGATACAATCTCTCCGTCTCGATTCAAGGGGCGTCTCCTTCCAGATTTTTTCCCAGCGGACATCCTCTTTTTATGCCCGGATATGACGAGCCGTATTAAATGGCCTATATTTATATCTGCCGGGACTCATTGAACTAATAGGTGAAGGTGGTCTTACCTTGCTCTCTGTCCTGCTGATCGATGATGAACCTGCTTTGCTTGAAGTACTCAAGCTGTTCTCTGAACGTTCCCGTGAATTGAGCATCCACACAGCACAATCCGCAACAGAGGCACTCAAGCTCCTTCCTGAAAAAACATTTGATGCCATCATTGTCGATTATGACATGCCTGAACTCAATGGAATTGAATTTTTAAAAATTCTCCGCGCAGAAGGTGATACAACACCGGTGATCATCTTTACAGGAGTTGGGCATGAACGGACAGCTATTGAAGCTATTAACAACGGTGCTAACTTTTTCTTACAAAAAGGCGAAGACCCGCAGGCACAGTTCCGCGAACTCGTCACCATGGTCAAAACAGCAGTAGAGAGGACGTATACCGGAAAAAATCTGGGAACATCTAAGCGGATTATCTCAGATCTCATCAATTTTTCATCCGATCCCAGCTTTGCTATAGATCGTGAAGGCAAGGTCGTCGCATGGAATACTTCCATGGAACAGCTGACCGATATTAAAGCAAGCGATATGATTGAAAAAAGTGATTATATCTATGCAGAACCCTTTTTTGGAACCCGAAAAAAAATGCTTGTAAATCTCATTTTCGAAACGAATGATGAGATTAAGCGACAAAACTATATGATAGTCAGCAGGGTTGCAAAAGGTCCGATTATCGCAGTCACCAAAGGTTTAAAAAAGGATGGGAGTGACTGGACACTCTGGACAAAAGCTATGCCCATGTATGATGGGCAGGGGAATTTCATTGCGGCTGTCGGAACGGTGCGCGACGTAACGGCGACATTTAAGGATGTGGTGATCAGGGATGAGACACCGGATGCTGCTGCACACCTTGCTGAGGTTGCATCCCCACAAACTTCTCATAAAGCAGTAGGTATGTTTGACAAGATTCTCGGTAAAACCTCATCATATTACAAGGAGGGAGTTCTCCTCTACATGCGGGAAAAGAAATATCCTGAAGCGCTCGCTGCATTCAATAAGGCGCTGGAGATTGACGACAAGCTTCCGCAGGTCTGGAATGACCGTGGCCTCTGTTACCGGGATATGGGGGATAATATCAGTGCGCTTAAATCGTTACTTAAGGCAGTTGAACTTGCACCGGAGAACCCGGAACTTCTCTTCAACCTCGGCGAAACACTTGAAATGATTGGGGTGCTGTATATGAGTAACAAATATCTCGAGTCGGCAATCCAGACTTTCAAGATGGTGGCAAACCAGATGCCCAACAATGCAAGTGTATGGAATCACATCGGTATTTGTTATAAAGAGATGGGACAGGCTGACGAGTCTAAATTTTACTTTGATCGTGCCCGGGATATCCATATCTGGAGAAAGGATACCCCTATTGTTCCCAAACGGGATGAATTTCTCTGATAGGGATCTTATGCTTAAGTCCAGTATATCTGAGTCCTTTTTGTAAGGATCCCTCATGGTGACCCGATATATATGCACCATAATCATTTTTTTCTCTGGTAGTGGCTGGTCCGCACTTCAGGTTTAAATTCTGAAGTAAGCAATACACTTTTCATAACCAACCGATGGCTCCTTTCCTGTGTTTTTCATCCTTCTCATTTTCATAGTCCTGCCGGTGAATGCCCATGTTCCGATCAGTGCCGACAACAATAATGATCTTACAACTGCACTTTCCGTGGAAAAACCCACCAAATCGTATGCAATTTACGGGCATCTCCATGACGCCGGGGATGGGGGATATTATAAGTTCTGCCTGAATGCCGGTGAGCGGCTCACGCTTTCCCTCATGACTCCCGGGTTCGGTGCGCCGGTCCCGGATATGATCGTTATGAGCCCGGGAACTTCCGGAAACATCGAAGGTCTGTCCCTGCCCGTTACCGTTCCTTTGGACTATAATGCGAAGGTGATCAAAGGACAAAAACCGGTCACTGCAGAATATGAACCATTCTCACCTGCTGCAATTTTTAACGTCGCATCCTATTCAAAAAACATCACCCGGCCAGGAACCTATTACGTCGCAGTTATCAGTCCGGCTGATGAAACCCAGTACAGTATTGCAGTTGGTTACCTTGAGGAGTTCAGTCTTTTTGAATGGGTACTCGTACCCGTCAATGTCATAAATACGCACCTTTGGGAGGGACAGTCCATTATCGCAATCCTCGCACCGTTCCTTGCAATTATTATTCTTGGACTCATCCTGATAGCCCGACGCGAACGCGACAACAGAATAAAAAAACCACTGTCGTTCTGGCTTGCAACAATTGCCGGATTATGTTATTTAGGTGGCGCATCCATTGTGCTTATTCAAATGGTCCGGGTCCTCATGGTAACAGGTCCTTCTGCTGGTGTGATTATCACACTCATTTTTGCCCTGATACCAATCCTGCTCGGTGTCTGGGCGCTGCGTATTGCCCGTTCAACATCCCCGCAATCCAAAGAGGATCGGTTGTCGCTTGTAATCATCGGGCTGCTTGGACTGCTATTCTGGGCAGGGCTTATTATCGGGCCGGTAATTGCCTTTATTGCAGCTCTGGTGCCGGAACGCTACTAACGCAAATCCCCCAACCAATAATCCTCTTTTAAAAAACAATCCTTCCTTTTTTTAAACAGGAAATGGGAATAATTAATACCACTGCTCGCTAAAATTGTAAAGAATCATTGCATCGATGGTCTAGTGGTATGACTTAGGCCTTCCAAGCCTATAGCCCGGGTTCAATTCCCGGTCGATGCATGCGGGCTCGTGGTCTAGTTGGCTATGACGTCGCCTTCACACGGCGAAGATCTCGTGTTCGAATCACGACGGGCCCATGGTTGTTGCACGGTTCATGTCTTTTGACAAAATCCTGTTTTAAACTGTCAACAAATCCGTTCAGGATGACAGGATAGATGCTGCTTTTTTATTGCATAAAATTTCGAAAGTGATTAATGGACAGGTCAGACGCCACCTGACGATTCAAACATATACGTTATACAAAAAAATCTTTCCTACACAGGTAGAAAACGTACGGGTAAGGGACCAGAAGAATCTGTTGTCAGATTCTTAAAGGAGGACTCTACCATGAATCATCAGGACAGAGCTAGTATTTTTGTTGCCGCACGTCAACCAGCCAGGCATCAAAATCACGGTTAAACCGCGTTATCCGCTCTACCTCATCCAGTGTACGAACAGCAACCTTTTCACGATAATACCGTGCCCGGTCCACCACATCCCAGTGATTCTTCTCGCCATCGATTGGGCAAAGTTCAGTTTCTCCTTTTGCCCGGTACTGCTCGTTTTTCAGTGTGTGGCAGGACGCAGTCCGTACCGGAGACGTTAGCGGTTTCACGGCACATCTCGTCTCAGAATACCCGTCCCAGTGATCATTGACCGGGAACCCGGCCTTTGCAAGAGGACTGTCCCACGTCGCATCCACCAGTATCCAGCGGCACCCGACCTGCACCCTGCAGGCAAGGTGGTGTGCGATCGGGAGCCGGGCAGCCTGTTTTCGGAGTTCAGGGGGGTAACGGAGGTCCGGGTCGTTCCACGAGAACGCGATCGTTGCATACACTACGCTCAAATTCAGTTTCCTGTACATCTCCGCGAGCAGGTAGTGCTTGGGACCACACGAGCCTTTACCTTCAACGAGTAACTGTTCGGGGGAGGTTTTGGGATTGGGCATAGGGACAACAAGCGAGTACGGGATGTCGCGGATATGCTCAAAGATTGAAACCATACTGTCGCGGGTGTCCAGGCTATATGTCCAGTCATGGAATTTTTTATCAACAGGGGACGGCATGGAACTGTCACATCTTAAAAAAACCAGAATCAAACCATCTTTACGCGGCCATACAATTCAATCTTTAGGTCAGTGGAGTTGGATATCTGCAGGGAATCCTGAAGCAGATAGGGGGTAATCTGAAAACAAGGCAAAAGATTCTGGAGCGAGATACTCCCCCGTCAGGAGAAAATATGTGCAGTCCCGCCATGCAGGATTTCCGGCTGGCTGACGGACTGCGTGCAATAGTAAAAGTGAAGTTATGCGTTCTTCATCTTGGCTTTTGCGACGAATCCGTCTTTGCCAATGTAGTACATGAAGCCCTTTTCTTTGGCAATCTTCTCAGTACCGACTTTCTTCTTCTTGCCGGTCTTGTTGTGCTTCATCGGGGCTGCCCAGACATACCCATCCTTACCGATGAAGTACAGGTATCCCTTTTCGCGCTGAATCTTTTCTTTTCCAATTTTGGTTCCCATTTAAACACCTCAAAACCATAATTCGGTTTTGATAATGAGAGTTAACGCCTGATAATATAAAAGGTTTCCGTCGGAAGTCCGTCGAAGTCTGAATTTTTACCAAAATTTTGGGGGTATTTTTGGTATTGTGACACACTATTAAGGCCGATTAGAATCCCGTTTAAATCGCTCTGTTTTGATTATTTCGGTCAAATTTCGGTTTTATTCAGCAGTTACGTCGTTAATTTCGTAAAAAGGAGAAGCGCATTTTTTGCAGTTCAGACAAGGGATACTGCTCTGGTGGCAGGGCAATGCATATTTTTTTCTGCATGCTGTGCCCGAACAGCTCGTGCTGCTCAGGAATAATGATCCCGCCTGATGATTACCATGATCACCTTAAATGATTAAGTCAGTGTTCCCTTCTGTCAACAAGACGTTTTGGGCGCCCTTTCAGGGTATAGAAATCAAGTCCGCGGGGCCCGGTAAAATTGAATTCAATGTGGAATGACTGGTCATGATAGTGCTCCGCAATCAATGATTTGTACTTGAGGAAACGCGAAACGAACTGATCTCCCACAAGGTGCCGGTCGCAGTGATCAGGATCAAAGCACTCGAGGTTTACCCGCAACACGGTTTCCCCGGGCATATCCCCATTATACACGAATGCTTCGTACTCACCGGTTAGATATGCCATGTTCTGATGCTGGAAGACTGCTGCCTCTATATCAGCCCGGTTAAAGGGATTCCCGAATAGCCAGATAGTTTCTGCTTCCCGCTGGGGATTGACAATGCGCATATGTGTCCTGCCGCACCCGCACCGCTCGCGGGTGAGAACTACTGTAGTATCCTCGGTATCATAATTGATCAGCAGCATTCCGCACTTCCCGCCAACCGGCAGCAGCGTCGTGAGCACACCCCTCCCGCACTCACCATCTTTCACAAACGACTGCACTCGGGGATCATATACATCAAGATGGACAAGATCTTCAGGAACATGAAGCCCGGCAATCTGTGTGCATTCACCACACATCGTCCCTTCTGTGCTGCCGTATGTGTTATAGACCGGTACTCCCCACAGCTCGGCAAGATAGACACGGGATTCATCCGCAAAAGCCTCACCTCCCGCGACCAGTTTGTCGATCGAGGTATCAGAAGTTTTAATCCCTTCCGCAGAGAGTCGTCGTGCGAGCCTGAGCAGTTTGAAAATACTTCCTACAATTGCAGTGGGTTTGTAGTTTTTCAGGATACGTGATTCGAATGTACATTTGCCGATGGGGATAATTCCCATTCCGATGCGCCGGGCGGCAATCGTCATCGTGTTCGCACCGACATTCATACCATATGATGCACAGACCACGATCCGGTCCTTGTCTGAAAAACCCTGAGAGACAAAACTACGGGCGTATTTTTCCGCGTACCGTTTCCAGTCATCCCATGTCAGGAAAAAACCCTTGGGTGTGCCGCTGGTACCGCTGGTCTCCTGGATGGAAAACACATTATTCCAGTCGGTGGACAAAAATTCAAATTCCGGAGTAATAGGGGGCTGGTGCTCCCGTATAGTTTTTCCGGAAATGATGGGCAGGTGGAGCAGATCCTCATGTACCCGGACTTCGGCAGGTTTGATGTTGTTCTCGCGGAACCAGTGACGGTAGAACGGGGAGTGTTCGGCAGCGTACTGCACGGTGTAGCGTACCCGTTCATCGATAAGAGCGTCGAGATCACTGCGTTCCATCGTCTCGACTTCCTTATAAAAGAACGATCCCACGGGCATGAGAGAGGATTATTTGAGGGATGGTTTATAGATTGCGAAGCGTGCGAAGCTCAAGCTCCTTTTTTTCGCTTCTGCTTCCAGCCGCATCATAATGATGTGGATCGCCCCTTTTTAGAATCAGCCGGATACATCGCGAGATACGCATCGATAAATACTTCGATGAATACCGGTTTTTCACCCTCCGGCAACCGCGTCATCCAGGGTGCCATGTAGTGAGGATCCAGCCTGCAAAATCCTCCCCCGATGTCAATCACCCGTTCATTCCCGAAAAGCCCAGGTTTTGCAATCAGTTCCTGTGCCCACAACTGCCGGGCAGGTGAGCTCTTGTTATAGTCGGCAGCGTTCCTGGTAAATGACGGTGACGGATCAGGTGAAACCATGAGTGTGTTCTCAGAAATATATTGGGCCGTGCAACATAAATGTTGAAATGTGCGGCGGGCAATGTAGCCTGCCGTTTGCCCTAAATTTATCGTCTGCCGCATCCCATGATGAGATGGATTCTCGTGTACTTCCACCTCATCCTCACTGACGAATGTAACCTCTGCTGCAGCTACTGCCGGGCAAAAGCATTCGAGGAAACTGCTGGGAGAGAAGATCCCACAGTACTACAGACCGAGATCGATCCTACTCTTCCCCCAGATCTTGATTTTGATCTTAACCTCCTCTACAATTTCTTAAAAAAAGATCCAACATCCACGCTCACGTTTTATGGCGGCGAACCCCTGATGCGGGCTGATCTCATCAATACCATTATGCAGGAAGCTCCCGTACACCGGTTCATGCTGCAGACCAACGGAATTCTGCTCGATCATCTCGCGTCGCAGATCATAAACCGTTTTTCTACCATTCTTGTCTCTCTTGACGGCCACGAGGCGCTCACCGATGCAAACCGGGGGGCAGGCACGTATCGTAACGTGATTGAAAATATTAAACGAATCCGTCAGAACGGGTATACCCGTGAACTCATCGCCCGCATGACGGTAACCGAAAGTACGGATATCGTTGATGCAGTCCACTGGCTTTCTGACAACCCGGATTATTCCTTTTCATCCATTCACTGGCAACTGGATGCAAATTTTGCTGATGATTTTTCACATCGCCAATTCGCAGACTGGGTAAACGAAAGCTACAACCCGGGAATTATCAGGCTCGTGACAGACTGGGTTGATCATATGGAGAATGAGGGAGAGGTGCAGCGCTGGTATCCTTTCCTCGACCCGATGGAGGATCTGCTCTGCGGGCGCCAGAGCCTGCTCCGGTGCGGGTCGGGACATGCTAACTATAGTATTATGACTGACGGACACATCGCCCCCTGCCCGGTGATGATTGGCATGTCACAGTATTACGTGGGGCACATAAAGGATGCGGACCCGCTGGATCTTGCAGTCATTGCGGTAAACGGGGAGTGTGCAGACTGTCAAATCCGCGGATTCTGCGGGGGAAGATGCCTCTATTCAAATATTACAAAACCGTGGGGGGTAGCTGAGCGCAGGGTAGTCTGCAGTACCGTAGAGAATCTTCATGCCGGCCTGACTGACGTTCTTCCCCGTGTGAAAGATCTCATCGATGAAGGGGTTATCCATCTTGCAGATTTTTCCCATGAAAAGTTCAACGGGTGCGAGATCATCCCATGAGTAGTTTTTTTTTAAAGGGGGCAACCCTTCCTCCATGATGCAGATGTATTTATACACTTGGCAGAATTATTTATAGGCAGATTAAAAGCTGCATGAGTGATACAANNGATACAATGGAGAGAAAGAATTTTGGTGGTCCGAAAAACTTCGGTCCCAGAGAAATGACAAAGACTGTCTGCGCAGACTGTGGAAAAGAGTGCGAAGTCCCCTTCAAGCCAACAGAGGGCAGGCCTGTGTATTGCAGAGACTGCCTCCCGAAACACCGGAAACCCCGGTTCTGATTTTATCATTTTTTTCCTTTTTTTAAAGAACTCTGCCACAAAGTGAATTCTTTGGCGAAAGCTTTTCTCTGATAGGTCGAATCTTTTTTTTAATTTGGCCTATACTTGCGTTATGGCATTACCATGGAGAGAGGCAAAAGAATATGCCGCTTGCGGAAGGACTTCCGAATGTCTATCCTAGCTGCGAAGCTGAGGTTTACGGGGCATGCAGACCTGGAGAAACACAGGGATCATTTAGAGAGGGGGTCTTTATAGAGCACCGGTGCATCTGTATGCCTGCACACGTAAGTCCGGAAGATCTCAAAGCAAAAGAAAAGAAGTTCCTCCAGGATAACCCGGACTGGTGATTATCCCCACGTTTATCGATTTTAATTCTTTTTTCGTATATCTTCGCGGAACCGGTGGATGATATCAAATAGCATCAGCCTGAATTCAAGCCCAATTTCCTCCCATGATTTCGCATCTGAAATCGTTTGTGTTGCCTGACCGGGAGGTTCTTGATGTAAAACGAGAGTATCACTTCCCGTTTCATGTTCCAGCTTCGGCTGCCACCAGAGCTGCCGCATGATTTCGTAATAACCGCTCGCGAGTACAATAAGAAAAACAAGCGGAACAAGAATGAATGAGATCAACCAGAAGAACTGGTAGAGGGTCGTGCCGGAAATGCCATCCACCCATTGAAAGACAATCTGGATGACGGCTATGCAAAACACGCTGCCAAATGCCCTGATGATAGGCACTGGCAGGTTAAGGGGAAACGGGAACGCCCCGAACAGATCGGCAACCAGAAAAATGATGGCGATGAGAACGAGCAGCCAGAAATTTTCATTTAAGAGCGTGACGCCAGAGTGGTAAACCGGCGGACTTGACACATAAATTAAGTTCAGGATGTTTGCAAGGACAACGACTATTAAAAAACAGATGATCCCGATCATCCGTGAAACAAATACCCAGCTCAACGGTTTATTCCTGTATTGCCACATATCACTGCCTCAAAATTGCAGTACAGAATTTGTAAGGGACGGTATATAGATTACCACACACACACTCTCATCGCCATCACAAAACCTATTATCCGGGTTGTGGATCATCTGGTATGCAGGTCAATTACAAGCGGTACGGCCTCTATCTGCTTCGGTGGCAGGCAAGTACACCAATTCTGGCCGGGGTCGGAATCCTGTTGGCCACCATGGGTCAGCTCGTAGCAGCAATTGTGGCAAACCTGATCGGCGGCCTGATCTTTTTCTGGGTGGACCAGTTCATCTTCACATCCCAGTCTCTCGCCGCGCAATGGGAAGTTAAAGACAACATCGTATGCGTGGACTGCAAAAAGACAGCCCGGGGATACCGGCTGGTCAGGTCGGGAGATTACGACAGGACACATGATCATGAGCCGGAATTCCGGTGCGAGGAGTGCTCGAGGAGAAAGGCTGAAGAATTAAAAGGGCGTGGCATAAAAACCGAGTGACCAGATCCATACCAAAAAAATTCCCAATCCCTGCTTACCAGGTAAATGTGATCCGCCATTTACAAGAGCACCCTTTGGAGTGCACTGATGACCGTGGCGATGACGTGATTGCCGGCAGCGCAATTGTTGAAATTGTCGAACGGAACCTTAAGGATCCGGACGCAATGGAACACGAGCTGAAGGAATACGTACCAGGTATGAGAAAAGCAACCAGAAGAATCATTTACCGTGAAATACCTCTTCCTGGTAAACTACATTTTTTATCACATCCATAACAAAATCTTTTCCGGTATATCATGATAACCAGGAACAGCATTTTTATCATTCTGGGTCTCTGCATTGTTGCCGGTATTTTCATTGCCGGCTGCACCCAACAGGCACCCCCGGTACAAACTCCAACAACCACGCCCACTATTAAAATAACAGCGTCACCGACCTCTGCCAGTATGGCAAATCCGGCTTCGGTCAACTGTGGTACCATTGGCGGCACTCTGGAGATCACGAAAGATGCTGCCGGGAACGAATACGGAATGTGTAACTTCTCCAACGGCACGTCCTGCGAGGAGTGGGCACTCTTCCGCAATGAGGGCTGTAAGGCAAATGTTACAGCAGCACCGACAAAATAATTTCTCCCCTTTTTAACATTTTATTCGATCGGATTACCCTCACACCCATGTGCCGGGAGAATCGTGATGACGTGGATTACCCACGCCGAATCATTCGCATAAGATCCGTGTATATGAGATTAAGGAGTGGGGGGAGCATTGCCACGCCGGATATGAGCTGGCGGTGCTTTGCCGGGAAATGGGTTAAATAAAAACCCGTGATAACACATTAATACGGAGATATCTACTGCATGATCTGCAAAACCCGGGTTCTTTTCATCTGCACGGCAAATGCTGCCCGTTCCCAGATGGCAGAAGGACTCTTACGAGCAAAATACGGGGACCGTTTTGAAGTATTCAGCGCCGGGACGCACCAGTCCCGTGTAAGCACCCGAGCAATCCGGGTCATGCAGGAGATTGGGATCGACATTTCACACCACCGTTCAAAAACCCTTGATGAAATGTCCGGCATGACGTTTGATCTTGCTGTCACGCTCTGCGATCGCGCCAACCAGATCTGCCCGGTCGCCTCCTGTGCAAAAAAGACCATCCACTACGGGTTTCCCGACCCCCACCTGACACCCGGAGGCGAGGAGGAACTTATCAAAGGTTATCGCAGTGTGCGGGACGGTATTGCAGTGTGGATTGACAAGACATTTGGAACACCTGCACAGTAACCCCCCCGTACTTTTTTCCCACAAAAACATTGATAGTATGACATAGCGTTCATTGAACTATCGGGGTATGAAGAATGACGAGGGCACCTAAAAAAAAGGATATCTACGCGGAATCCCTCGATCTCCATGAAAAGTTCCGGGGCAAAATAGAAGTTCATTCCAAAGTGCCCATCACCAACCGAAGAGACCTGTCCCTTGCCTACACACCCGGCGTGGGAGCGGTATGCAAAGAGATCCACCGGGACAAAAACCTCGCCTACAAATATACCCTCAAAGCAAACACGATCGCTATCGTGAGTGACGGATCGAGAGTCCTTTCGCTTGGGAATATCGGGGGATATGCTGCAATTCCCGTCATGGAGGGAAAAGCCCTCCTCTTTAAAAAGCTCGCCGGAATCGACGCCTTCCCCATCTGTTTTGAAAGTTTTCATACAGAATTTGTAGATGAAGTGAAAAACATAGCACCGGTATTCGGCGGAATTGCACTCGAGGATATCTCAGCCCCAAAGTGCTTTGAGCTCGAAGATGCACTGCAGGACATAGGAATTCCCGTGATGCACGATGACCAGCATGGAACCGCCGTCGTGGTTCTCGCCGCATTGCTGAATGCCTGCAGGGTGACCAGAAAAAGGTTTGAGGATTTGAATATCGTAGTGTGCGGTGCAGGTGCAGCCGGGTTTGCCATCACCCGCATGCTCAGGTGCATTGGATATGATCCCAATCTCTGCAGCAGCGTAAACGACATCATAGTGTGTGATACAAAGGGGATTATTCACCGGCATCGTGACAGGTTGTATGCAAACAAGTATAAGTTCATCATCGCAGAAGAGACGAACAAAACCGGGCGGACAGGGGAACTTGCTGATGCAATGCAGGGCGCCGATGTCTGTATAGGCGTTTCGGTCCCGGCAATCATCACCCCGGCAATGGTCCGGTCAATGAACAAAGACCCCATCATCTTTGCCCTTGCCCATCCCATGCCCGAGATTCTTCCCTATGATGCCCGATTGGCCGGGGCTGCGATTGTAGGAACGGGACGCAATGAGTATCCCAACCAGATCAACTACGCACTTGCATTTCCAGGGATCTTCCGCGGTGCTCTCGATGTATGTGCAACACGGATCTCTGATGAGATGAAGGTAGCAGCCGCCCACGCTCTTGCCGGTTTTGTCAAACGGCCGCAAAAAGACAGGATCCTTCCGCAGGTTCTCAACCGGCGTGTTGTGAAAGCCGTAGCCCATGCAGTGAGTGCAGCCGCAGTTGCAAGCGGCTGTGCCCGTACTATCGAATAAAATTTTTCAAGGATTAAAAAGGGATTTTGTGGCTGTGTATTATTTAATACCCAGCTCGATCTCGATACAACCGATTTTGCTTGCAAAAGCGTTATACAGGAGTGCAGCAATAGCGCCGATAATAAGTGCCATGATACCAAAAATGATCGGGAAGATAACGATGGACACCTGGCTGAAGATTTCGACGTCGGGTATGGATTTCCCGAATCCGGATGACACTCCAAAAAGTGCAAACAAGCATCCCCAAACGAGACCCCATACTATACCGAACAGTACCATAATTTTAGCAACTGACATAATTTCAACACTCTTGATGACTGCCATTGGCACACCTGCGTATGATAATTTCGTAATACCTTAAAAAAACTTGAATATTGTATTCAGCAAAATATCCTGTCTTTTCCATTTTTTTTTAAAAGTCTGAACTTCTCAGAGCGCGGCACACCTTTGCCATAAGCGCGTGATGCCGCACACTATGATCCATGTGAGTGCTGCTTCGTTTGTCCATCGGTATCGGTATCCATACAATTCCGCAGTCGGTATCCCGGAGAACAAGTCCTTCGGCAGGGGCTGGCTGGAGGGGTCTTTTTACTTCGCCTTCCAGCAGGGACACAATAAAAGTCTCATCCGCTTCACCCTCGCCAACCTGGAGAAGCGCCATGGCCATACACCGGACCTGGTGCCACAAAAAGCTCTCGGCCTTCACTTCAAGATAATTATAACCCTCGTTTTCCCCAATACCGATTTTTAGGATATTCCGCCAGGGGTTTTTGTCCCTGATACGGGCAAAGTTCGTGAAGTTGTGATGACCGATAAAATAGTGCGCAGCCCGTTCCATCGCCGCTACATCAGCAGGAGTCTTTGAGAAATAATACCGGTATGTCCTCGACTTCGTATCATATCGCGGGTGGAACTCCGGAGCCACTTCTGCATAGCCGGTACACCAGCAGTCGGGAGGGAGCTGGAGGTTCAATGTCTGGATGGCACGGTCAGGTACATCCGTCGTGAATGCAACAACCTGCCCGCAGGCATGGACACCGCGATCGGTTCTTCCTGCAAAGAGAAAACCAGATTCGCGCCAGTCTGAAAAAAGACCCAGTCGCTGGCAGGCAGCAATGAATTCGCCCTCCACCGTGCGGTATGCTGCCTGCATCTGGGAGCCAAAAAACCTGCTGCCCAGATAGGATACCCTGAATGCCAGCCTCATCGGAGCTGCACGCGCCGTGTGAACCGCTTGATCTTTCTCCATGTATTATTCAGCGACTGGTGAGTGTAGGTGCGCAACGGCGTCTGTTTGCCGCCGCAGGTTACTTTTCCTGCACGTATCGCAGCAAGGATTGAAGGGACAGTCCTGTCGGCATCAACAAAAGTCCTGCCGAAGCCGACAAATCGCGCATGGTGGGCATCGCTTCCCGCGACACAGGGTTTTCCCATTCTCTTAGCGATCCGGGCAGCTTTCCGGTTTGCTGAACCAACGATATACCGGCTGTTGAACGTTTCTATGGCATCAACAACGGCCATGCCAATTTTCTTCCGGCGGGCAACACCATGCCGCCAGACATGGTACGGGTGCGGAAGGATAAGGAGCGCCCCCATTTTTCGTGCAATCTCGACTGTATCAACCACATCGAGCCCTGCCGGAATCACCTCGGTGACTCCGAGAACAATGAGGTGGCCCTGTTTTGTGGTGACTTCAATGCCGGGAATCACGAGAACGGACGTAGTGCAGGAAAGTGCCCTTTTTGCACCATCGACAGAATCATGATCGGTGATGGCAATTGCGTCGAGTCCTGCCGCCTCAGCTGACCTGAGGATCTCCTCGACACTGCTCTCACCGTCTTTGGAGAAATTGGTATGCACATGCAAATCGCAGATCAGCATCTGATCATAGTGTTTTTATCTCTGGGGTATTAAGGAAACTTATGCGCATCCTCCTTCCCACGGGTTCTGCCACCAGAGAAATGGTGAAATGCGCGGCGGGAGGTTTTGACGCGGACGTTGTGGTAACCGGCGAGATTGCATCGTTTCTTACTCCCCATACGCTACATCTGCTGATCAAAAAAGGAACGTACGATCTGGTTATTGTCTCTGGCATGTGCACAGCATCATTTGAGCAGGTTGAACGAGAGACAGGTATCCCTGTTTACCGGGGTCCCCGGCATGCAGCAGACCTTGCTTTGATCCTTCCGGTACTCGATTCGATAACACTCTCGCGGACAATTCCTGCAGACGACTTCCTCGCAGCGAGAAAAGCAGATGATGCATTCAAAAGAATAGGGGAACTGGAGCAACGTGCCGGATTCGATTTTGTGATCCGGGATATAAAGATCGGCGGGAGATCACGGATTAAGGTACTTGCGGAGGTGATGGATGCCCACCGGCGTGACAATATACGGGGGATCGTGGAGCACTACTTTGGCCTTGGCGCCGATATCGTTGACCTCGGGTTCGGCTTCGATGCGACCGTCGGGGATGTCTCACGCGTCTTCTCGCTGTTAGAGGATATAGATCAGCCGCTCGCTGTTGATTCCCATGACCCGGATCTGATCCGGGCAGCACTTGTCCGGGCGGATATTGTGCTCAGCCTGCAGGAGACCAATATTCCTGTAATAGGCGCATGTGTTGCTGACGTGGGGGCTGCGGCCGTGGTTGTACCGGGTAACAGCACGCTTAAGGCGAACCTTGCGATGGCAGAGCGTGCAGGTATTGAATGTATCATTGCCGATCCCCTGCTCCAGCCTGTTGGCTCCGGTCTTGTTCATTCATTGAAACATTTCAGGCATACGGGTTATCCGCTCTTCTTTGGTGCAGGTAATGTTGTTGAGCTTCTCGACGCAGACTCTATCGGTGCAAACGCACTGCTTGCCGGCATGGCATACGAAGTGGGGGCATCAATAATCTTTACCAGCGAGCATTCGGACAAGACCAGCGGGTCGATCCGGGAAATGAGGCGGGCAACCGAGATGATGGTGCTTGTAAAGGGCCGCCCCTACCCAAAAGACCTCGGCATCGATCTTCTTGTCCTTAAAGAAAAACGAAAACGGCGTGAACCCCCGCTTGAATATGAAACGATCACCATTGCAAAGAAAATGCCCGCTGAGATCATCTATGACCCGAACGGCAACTTCCGGATAGGAATCGAAGGGGATCACATTGTTGCCGTGATCCACGGCAAAGCAGTGCAGGGGAAGCACTGGCAGGATGTGCTGTACACCATCCTTTCACAGGGCAATGTATCTCTTCTTGATCATGCAGCATATCTCGGGAGGGAGTTATACAAAGCCGAGCTCGCAATCCGGTACGGAAGAAGTTTTGAGCAGGACGCGGAGTTCTGAATAGTACCTCCGGTTTGTAGAGATAGTGAAAGTGAAAAAAATTTAAAAAATTCCAGAAAATATTGTGTGATCATTTGCTGATCAGCCCCCCTATAGCTCCCCCCACAAGCCCCAGCACAGCAAAATAGAGAGCTGTTGCAACCAGGATGACACCGATACCGAGCACCAGCAAAAATCCAAAAAGCCCCATCGCCAGTGTCCCGACCACAAGACCGATAATAATCACCACAAGGGCACCAAAGATACCGGCAGTAAACCCGGCTTTCGCACCGTTCCACATGCCCCCTTTTGCTATCAACCCGGCAACAAGCCCGCCGATAATCGGCCCAAGAACGGGAAGCGCCCCTCCAATGAGTACCATGAGGATAAATCCGACAACCGCACCCGGCCAGAAACTGCCTTTTGC
This sequence comes from Methanoregula sp., assembly GCA_003141335.1. Classification (GTDB taxonomy): domain Archaea; phylum Halobacteriota; class Methanomicrobia; order Methanomicrobiales; family Methanospirillaceae; genus Methanoregula. The sequence goes on from PLLR01000071.1 coordinate 25,063, forward strand.
CATAAGGAATAATCAGAGGGTATAAAGAAAAAGGTGTGCAGACAAAAAATGAAATTGCATATTGACGAGAGGTAAAAACAGGTTGGTTTATGAACCCTTTTATCCCATCACTCCTTAATTTCTATACATGGCTATACAGGCACGTGCATCCCATATCCTCGTCAAAACCGAGGACGAGGCAAACAAAATAATGAAACGGATTAATGACGGCGAAGATTTCGCTGCAGTCGCAAAGCGCTTCTCGTCCTGCCCCTCCCGGAAGGACGGGGGAGACCTCGGCTGGTTTGGCAAAGGACAGATGGTACCGGAGTTTGAAAAAGTTGCATTCGAGAACGATGCCGGTAAGGTTGTAGGCCCGGTCAAGACCCAGTTCGGTTACCACGTCATCAAGGTAACCGGCAGGAAATAATTCTCCGGCGTACGGTCATGGACACAAAATTTTTTCTTGGCATAGGTCTTGCAATAGTACTCGTCTTCTGCGGTGCAGCGATCTACACCAGCTTTACCAAACTACCGGCCGCTTCTGCAGTACCTGAAGATCGCGAGACACTCTACCAGGTATCGACAATCGACGCCCTAATGCAGGGAGTGTACGATGGCGTCCAGCCGATCAGCGAACTGAAAAAACACGGGGATTTCGGTATCGGCACGTTCGATGCACTCGAAGGCGAGATGATCGTGCTTGACGGAAAGGTATACCAGGCAAAAGCTGACGGTGTAATATATGCGGTTCCAGATAACGCCACCACACCTTTTGCCACGGTCTCATACTTCGAACGCGACATCACTGTAACCATTAACGAGCCCATGAACTTCTCCGTGTTCTCCACGGTTATGAGCGGCCGTTTACCCTCGCAGAACATGATCTACGCGGTACGGATGCATGGCACATTCCCTCAAATGAAGGTGCGGGCGATACCTGCGCAGCAGAAACCCTATCCCACGCTCACGGATGCGGCAAAGAACCAGTCGGTTTACACATACACTGATTCCACTGGCACCGTAGTCGGGTTCTATACCCCGGTCTTTTTTAAAGGACTCAATGTCGCGGGCTACCATCTCCATTTCCTCAGCGATGACCGGCATACCGGAGGCCACATCCTCGATTTTGAGGTACCGGCAAACACCACGGCGGAGTATGACATAACACCGGCATTTGAGATGTCACTGCCGACGAGCGGAGCGTTTACCGGAGTCGATCTCTCACAGGATCTGAGTGAGGAACTTGCACTGGTTGAATCGTAAGTTCGGTTTTTTCCCCATTTTTTCCGAGCATTTTTTGACAAGCAGCACTCATATGATCGGTACAACACCCGTGTGGCGTGCCAGGAACTAAAACCATGAACATCCGCGGAATCAAAAATGAACTTCTCATGCTGCTCCTTGAACTGGGGCGGGGTTCCCACCCCAACGAGTTCGTGGCACTTCTCCGGGAAAACAACGGGGTGATCGAGGAGCTGAACATGGTCCCCGGCACCATCACCGGTGAAGACTCTGCATCGGTCTTCTTTGACATGATGCCCCTTGACACCCATCTTGCGGGGAGTGCCCACAGCCACCCGAACGGTGTGCTACGGCCGTCAGATGCGGATGTGCATTTCTTCCCCCGGGCCGGGCGGTTCCACCTCATCATCGGCTATCCGTATCGCACAGGAGACTGGCAATGCTTTACTGCCGATGGAGTTCCGTGCACCATAGAGGTGATCGCATGAACGTTCGCAGGGTTGTTGCCACCGGCACGTTTGACATCCTGCACCCGGGTCACCTCTACTACCTTGAGGAATCAAAAAAATTAGGCGACGAACTCTGGGTGATCGTTGCGCGGGACGCAAACGTCAAACACAAACCCCATCCGATCATTCCTGAAGAGCACCGACTCCAGATGGTTGCCGCCCTTAAACCCGTGTCTCGTGCAATCCTTGGCGATAAGACTGACATGTTCCGCCCGATAAAGGAGATCCAGCCCGCTGTAATAACCATAGGATTTAACCAGCATTTCGATGAGACAAAACTGCACCAGCAGCTCACTGAACGCGGGATGACACCGGAGATTATCCGCATCGGGAAGTACGCTGACGAAGACCTCTGCAGTTCACGGTTCGTTGTGCAGCGGATCATTGACGTGCGGGGCAACATGGATGATCCTCATGGATAAAACTGCCTTCCCTTCGCCCTGCATTCACTTTCATATCTGAGAATATGCAGATCGAAGCACTACCCTCAGGTTAAGTCCTGCAGGAAGTTTTATGAGGCTATCCAGGTATCCCCGTGGCATTCCAGAGATTAAACATGTGGTTTTTAGTCTACCTTTCCCGTATAGTCCTGCATCAAACAGTTCAATAATCTCAAGCGGGATGCATGGTTAGCATAATGAACCGGCTACAAACCTTTATTGATTCCCGTTCTCATCCATTCTCTATGGGTGATGTGTGTGTCCAGGGATATTTCAGCTGAGATTGAAAAACTCACGGAAATTGCTTGCGGAAAGGGTGTGGAAGTCCAGGTAATAACACCGGAAAAAATTGTTGTATCACAATGGGTTCGGTTCAAATGCCGGTATGGCTGCAAGGGATATGGCAAGCATTTCGGCTGTCCTCCCTATGCCCCGTCACCTGATGAAACCCGCCGTATGGTAGATGAGTACTCCACCGGGTTGCTGCTTCGGTTCGACGGGGTGCCCGGGCGGGGAACGTTTGGCCCTGAGGATATCCCGGATGACTTCCATGACTGGTTCAGGGATCTGATACTCTGGGTGAACGGAACAATGCACATGCTCGAAAAGACCGCTTTCTATGATGGGTTTTATAAGGCATTCGGCTTTGGCGGTTATCCCTGTATATACTGCGAGCACCAGCACTGCGTTGCTGAGGAAGCCCCGGGAGTGGTGGACGAGAGCATGCGCCGTAAATGCAGGCATATGGATAAGGTACGCCCGAGCATGGAAGCGGCTGGTATGGACGTGTTCGCAACCGCAAAAACTGTTGGCTGGAACCTTGAGACGATCCCGTGTAAAGATATGGAGTATGGGAAGATCACGCATTCCGATATCCACTCGATCGGACTTCTGCTGATCGAATAATAGTCAACGACCCAAATGCACCCGGTGTAGAGGGGATTTTTTCCGTCCAAAGTGCATGATCCCTCTTCGTAACGATGTGCTGTATTTTGCAGTAAAGGATCCAATAATCGATGTCACGATAACCATCGCTGCAATCGTTGTTCCGACAATCGGCGACCCATAAAGTACGGCGATCGCGATAGAAAATTCTCCCCTGCCAATCGTGTTTCCCCAGATTTCCAGGCCCGATTGCACCGAGCCATGAATGAATATTCCGGTTAGTATGCCGGATATAAGCTTGCTCACAATGGCAAGGAGGCATATGATCGTGATCATGTACCAGTTTATTCCCCCCGAAAAGTCAATAGTGACCCCAAAGAAAACGAAAAAAACAACCAGAAAAACGTCCTTGAACGGGCGGGCGTGCTGCTCAAAGGCATCTGGATCCGTGGTTGCGAATGCCACACCCAGGGCAATCACCATCATTGTTTCGGGTACACCCAGATACATGGAGAACGATGCAGTCGTGAGCACGGCAGCAAACGTAAAGAGGATGGGAAGTTCGTCATCACGGTCAAGAATCGAGATGAGAAATTCCTTACCATAATGGGCTAACGCATAGAGCACAGCAAGAACACCGAGAATCTTCACAAGGAAAACTATCAGGTTCTGGTTACCAGCTGAAATAATGGCCAAAAAGATGATCAGAATGAGGTCTTCAAAGACCATCAGCCAGATGACCGTCTCGGCTTCGCGGAGCATCAGCTTCCGGTTTTCGATGAGCGAGGTGATTGCCATCGCCGTACTCGAAATGTAAAATGCAGAAGCAACAATAAGCGACTCGATGATCGAGAACCCCAGCAGGTATGCCGCAACAAAACCAATAATCATGTTGACGTTCAGATCAATGATCCCACTTGTAAGGACTGCTGACCGGTTCGCTGCTATCCGCTCAGGTTTCAATCCAAGACCCATGAAGAACAGCAAAAATATCAGTCCCATCTCTGAGAAGAAGCGACTGATCACATCTGAAGTAACCAAACCCAGCCCGGCTTTTCCCAGCAATACCCCGGCAAGGATATAGAATGGTATTGCAGGAACCGACAGGTACTTGGTAATGAGCGCCAGGAGCAGGCAGACGAAAAGTGCGAGGACGATACCTTCCATTACTCCACCATTATTTCGCGCTCAAACATTCTGATCTGGTCGCTCTCTCCGATAACCAGTGCCGCATCTCCGGTCTCAAAGACAAATGCGGGGGGCGGATTGACGATATTTCTGTCATGCCGGCAGACTGCGATTACTGTTGCACCGGTCTTTGCCCTGATCTGAAGGTCTTCGATCGTTCTCCCGGCAATGGCTTTGGGGATGAGGAACGAATGGATGGTAACCCGGAGATCGGCAAGCGCCGAGAACGCGATCTCGACACTTTCCTGGTCCGCCTCAATGATCGCACCGGTAAGAATGTTACCCAGTCTTCGTGCCTCAACCGGGGTCATCTCCGCTGCGCTGGGAGTGTGGCAGTCTTTCTGGAGAGTATACATCTGGATGGTTCCGGTTTTTGTGAAAAAAATTGCAACCGTGTCACCCTTATCGGTCTCAAATTCATATTTTGTTCCAACCCCGGGAAGATTGAGCGAGCGAAGAGACATAGCAGACATTAGAGAGATGATCCTAAAATATATTATGATATGTGAAAGGATGCACCGGCGTTTCAGGTGCACCCGGAAAAAATGCAAAAAGAGAAGTGGATTTTTTAGGGGTTTTTTTTGGTTCTCTAAGGTTTTTTGAGAGGTCGGGAGGAGCGAAGTGCGAGCTGATCCGGCACCTTGATTCATTTCTTGGGGTTTTCGTCCTCCCCACATACCTTGTTGAAACAACATGCCTTTAAACCCCGGGGCGGGCGGGGTGAAAGTGAATAACGTTCCTTGATACCTTTGTGTAAGATGAATGGGGGGTATCAATGGTATTGACCAGTGTTTTTTGGGATAGCAAATCTTTTTTTTCTGAACCGTTTTTTATAAGATGCACATAAATATTTCCGGTAACCATTTCAGCAGTATATGTTTGAGAAATTCGACCTGGATCAGGCTCTTGATAAAAATGCATATGATGCCGTGATTGTGGGTCTCCGCGAACGTCTCGGTGTCCTCCAGCGGGAGTTTCGGGATAAGAAAATTCCGGTAATTATCCTTTTTGAAGGCTGGAGAGTCTCCGGGATATCAGATACCATCAACCGGCTGACCTATGCTCTTGATCCCCGTGGGTACCGGGTTCACCTGACACAACATCCGAGCGATGAGGAACGGGCACATCCGTTATTATGGCGGTTCTGGGCGAGAACCCCGGCAAAAGAACAGATCGTAATTTTTGATCGCAGCTGGTATACCGACACACTGCGGGAGCGTTGTTCTCCAAAAAAGGAGATCGAGATCCCGCCTGATGCACTCCCGGATATTATCAGCATGGAAGAACAGCTTGCCGATGATGGGATTGTCATTATTAAGTTTTTTTTCCATATCAGTAAAAATGAGCAAAAGAAACGGTTAAAAAAACTCAGGAAAACTCACCCGGAACTCTTTTTGACAAATGACAAGGTGCTCAAGTACCTGCGGGATTATGACCACGTGCTGCCGATACTGGAGCGGGTAATCTCAGAAACAAGCAATGCAAAGGCGCCATGGACAATCGTAGAAGCCACCGACAAACACTTCACCATCGTTAAAGTCTACAAGACAATTATCGCCCGCATGGAAGAGACTAAAAAAAGCAGAAACGCCGGAGCGAAACCCACCGCAAAAAAAGCACTAACTACCGGAAAGTTGCCCGTCGTGCAATCCTCGATTCTCCAGATGATTGATCTCACGCCATCACTTCCAGAAAAAGAATACAATAAACGCCTTGAAGAATGCGAACAGCGGTTGCACGAACTCCAGTACTCCATTCATAAAAAGGAGATACCGGTCATCATTCTTTTTGAGGGATGGGATGCGGCAGGCAAGGGTGGGGCGATTATCCGGCTTGACCGGGCATTTAACCCGCGGTGCAGTGTGGTTGAACCCATTGCCGCACCAACTCCCGAAGAGAAAAGCCACCACTATCTCTGGCGCTTCATCCGCAGCCTGCCAAAGGGCGGGGATATCACGATATTTGACCGCACCTGGTATGGCAGGGTTCTTGTTGAACGCGTTGAAGGATTTTGTACCGAACAGGAGTGGGGGCGTGCCTACCATGAGATCAATGTCATGGAGGACTACCTGGTGAAATCCGGTGCGAGTCTCATCAAGTTCTGGCTCCAGATCGACAAGGATACGCAACTTCAGCGGTTCAGGGAGCGGGAGACCGATGCGCTGAAAAAATATAAGATTACTGATGAAGACTGGAGGAACCGGGAAAAATGGGATCTCTATAGTACTGCAATTGATGAGATGCTCACAAAGACCAGTACACCGGTTGCACCGTGGACCATCGTTGAATCCAATGACAAGCACTATGCCCGGATAAAAATCTTGGAGACCGTTATCAAGGCGTTACAGGACGCGATTTCCCGCACCGGGAAAAAGAACAGGAAGAGATCGGGAAAGAAATAAACATCGTAAATCTCAAAATGCCGAATATTTGCTGCTTGATAGTTCCCTATGTCATTTTTTTGAGCTGCCCCGTATCAACCATGCTATCATGCATTGAAAGCATGCCGTAATTCAAGCAAGGAAAAAAATTTGGGATTGCTTAATAACGACCACCATGCAAAATTCTGTCCGCACTGTGGCCTGAAGAGTTCCTGATTCAACCTGTCCCGGTTTGACGGGGCACGGTAATTATTCAGGAGAGGACTCATCCGCCAGGGTTGTGGGGAAAACCCGTGTATCAATGCAGCAGAATTCGGCATGCCGGCACCAGGGTGATTGTAACTTTTGCAACCGGTTCCCTCCAGAAGTACCTGCAAACTCTCCCATACCAGAATAGCCGAATTGAGGCGGATCATGGATAGTACATCCTGGTCAGCGAGGCCAGCGCTACGTGTCCGCAAGAATATGATACTTTTTTCATGAACCGGGTTAATAAATTATGACAGATCCGTGATCTTGTCATCACCTCTTATATCTCACAATCTTATCAGGAGCTGGATACTATCGCAGAAATCCCCAAAGAAGAATACGTGTTGAAATGTACATCCGCCTGTGCCGGGTGCAGCGATTCGCTCGCGCTCCGGTACGTGCTCAAGGCGGCAGGGCCTGACACCGTTCTTGTCGTACCAGCCTGCTGCACAAGCGTCATACAGGGCATCTACCCGAACACTGCATTCAACATACCCGTCTACAACATCGCTTTTGGTGCTGCTGCCGCATGTGCATCAGGAATGTCGAACGCGTTCCGTGCATCCGGGAAAAAGACAAACGTGATCGTGTACGCCGGTGATGGCGGGACGCTTGACATTGGCATACAGGCAATGTCCGGTGCATTCGAGCGGGGTACCGATTTCCTCTACATCTGTTACGATAACGAGGCATATGGCAATACCGGCATGCAGCGATCGGGAGGTACACCCTTAGGCGCCCGGACAACCACAACTCCCACCGGCAAGACCGATGCCAAGAAAGACATCGATGCGATCATCGCCGCCCATGACCCGCCCTACATGGCAACTGCGTGCGCAGCCTACCCGCAGGATATTTTCAAGAAAGTGCAAAAAGCCCTCTCTTTCAGGGGCCCTACGTTCATCCATATCCTTGCGCCCTGCCCGCCCGGCTGGCGGTACCCCAGCGGGAAATCGGTTGAGATGGGAAAACTCGCGGTAAAATCCGGTATGTGGGTGCTCTACGAGCGCGAGTACGGGAAACTTTCCATCAACCCCCAGTCAAAAGTAGCAATGAAAAAACCCATCCCGCTCGAAGAGTATCTGGCACCCCAGGGGCGGTTCAGGGGTATTGATGCAAAGACCCTTGAGATGCTCAAACAGCATCTTGCAAAGAACATAAAAAAACTGGCAGCTGAGGAGGCGGAGGCATGAAAAAGATCGCAACCGGCAACAAGGCTGTCGCAGAAGCAGTAAAACAGGTACAGCCGGCAGTTATCGCCGCGTACCCGATTACCCCCCAGACAGAGATTGTCGAACAGATCGCAGAATTTGTTTCCACAGGAGAACTTAAAAGTCGTTATATCCCGGTGGAAAGTGAACACTCCGCGATGGCCGCATGCATTGGGGCAAGTATTACCGGAGTACGGACGTTCACCGCGACCAGCTCCCATGGCCTTTTGTATATGCACGAAATGACCAACTGGGCCGCCGGCGCACGCCTTCCCATTGTCATGGCAAACGTAAACCGGTCCATTGGTCCCGGCTGGAACATCTGGGCTGAGCATACCGATGCAATGCAGGAGCGCGACACCGGCTGGCTCCAGGTGTACGTGAGCACCGTGCAGGAAGCTTACGATGCGACCCTGATGGCATTCCGGATTGCCGAGCACAACGATGTGCTATTGCCGGTGATGGTGAACCTTGACGGTTTTACCTTGAGCCATATCATGCAGCCGCTTGATACTGTCGAATTAGGTGATTTTATTCCGCCGATGCACCTTCCCCATGCGATTGATCCGAAGCATCCGGCGGGATATGGGGGACTTACCGGCCCTGACCAGCATTTCAAATTCCGCTGGGATATCGAACGCTCGATGCGTGACTCGGTGAAGGTAATCGAGACAACCGAAAAGGACTTTGCACAACGTTTTGGCAGGGAGTACGGGTTCACCGAGGACTACCACTGCGATGACGCTGATGTGGTCGTTGTGTCGATGGGCACACTGGGCAAGGAAGCCGAAGTCGCCATCGACCTGCTCCGTAAGGAGGGTATCAGGGCAGGTTCAATGCGCCTGCGCTGGCTGCGCCCGTTCCCAAAACTCGATCTCAAAGGAAAGGATGTCGTAGTGATCGACCGCGACTACTCGTTTGGCTTTGGGGGCATACTCGCAACATCCATCCAGGCTCAGCAGAAGACCGACGTCTACAGCGTGATTGCCGGTCTTGGCGGGCAGGAAGTCACGTACGAAGACATTGC